>CAYOGX010000274.1:0-6329 GCA_964403235.1 uncultured Planctomycetales bacterium
GTGCGCATGCTGTTGCTTCTGATCATCTTTTTCGGGCTGCTGATCGTGGTGGCCATCTTCGGCGTGGTCATCGCCATGGTGTTCAACAAGTTCCCCGTGGCGGTCTTCCCGATCTGGTTGCAGATTCCCATTGCCGTTTGGCTGGGCCACATGATCTACAAGAAGGGCGTCCGTCACGTCCCGGTGAGTATCGTTGCCGTTGTCCTCATGTACATCACGGTGGTGATCGGCGCGTATCTTCCCCTCAAGATGCCGGAGCAGGTCTTGGGCCTGAGCTCGACGTCCGTATGGGTGATCATCCTGCTGATCTACGTGTACATCGCCTCGACGCTGCCCGTGCAGACCCTGCTGCAACCGAGGGATTACATCAACGCCCACCAGCTCTTCATCGCGCTGGGGCTGCTCTGGTTGGGTGTCCTGTTCGCACGTCCTACCATGGTGGCCCCGCTGGTCAATCTTCGTCCTGAAGGGGCGCCACCGATCTGGCCCATGCTCTTTTTGGTCATTGCCTGCGGCGCCATCTCCGGATTCCACTCACTCGTATCGTCGGGCACGTCCTCCAAGCAATGTGACTCCGAGGCCAGCGCGCTGACGATCGGCTATGGCAGCATGCTCATGGAAGGGATGCTGGCGACGTTCGTGATCGTGTCCTGCGGCGCCGGGCTGGGCATGGGCCTGATCAAGGGCGGGCAGACGTTCACCGGCGTGGCCGCCTTCAGCCATCACTACGCGAGTTGGGCGGCCGCGGGAGGCCTGAGCGACAAGATCGACGCCTTCGTTTCGGGCTCGGCCAACATGATCGAGACCACCGGCATCCCACGGGAGATCACGCTGACCATCATGGGCGTTTTTGTGGTCTCGTTCGCGGCGACGACGATGGACACGGCCACTCGACTTCAGCGCTACGTTGTCGGTGAGCTGGCCAGGGCGTGTAGGGTCTCTGCGCTAACGCGCAGGCATCCGGCCACCACGATCGCGGTGGGGGCCGCCTTTCTGCTCGCCTTTTCGTCCGCCAGCGGCAAGGGCGCCATGGCCGTCTGGCCGTTGTTCGGATCAGTCAACCAGCTTCTGGCCGGCTTGGCGCTCCTGGTCATCACCGTCTACCTCGCCCGTCGCCGCTCGCCGGTGGTCTACACGATGATCCCCATGATCTTCATGCTCGTCATCACAAGCTGGGGATTGATCGTCAATCTGGAGAGCTTCCACGCCAAGGCCAACTGGCCACTGTTCACCATCGGCCTGGCCGTCTTCGTGCTGGAGTGCTGGATGGTGATCGAGAGCATCATCGTGCTGAAGAAAGTCTACGGGACGGGAGCCCAGACGGCACGGAAATCGCCCCAACGGACGACCTGACGCCCCACGGCTGTGCGGGGGCGGCCTTGCTGCCCGACCCGCGCCGTGTTCCCGGCTTGTCTTGGAAGGGGGCCGGGGTATACTGAATTGAGATCGACGTCCTGGTGGACCAGGAGGTCAGGTCAGATGTCACAGGCCCTACCCGACCTCGAGACCGACACGCTCGAGTCGACCGAGACGCAGATTCCCCCTCCCTACAAGGTGATCCTGCACAACGATGACTTCAACGACATGGTCCGCGTCGTGGAGGTGATCTGCCGACTGACCCCCCTGAGCTCGGACGAGGCCATCCAACGTATGTTCGAGGCCCACTACACCGGCTACGCCCTTCTACTCGTGACCCACAGGGAGCGGGCCGAGCTCTACGTCGAGCAGTTCGCCAGTTGCCGCCTGACCGTCACCGCCGAGCCGGACGTCTGACCTTCGCGCCCGTTCGGCGGCCCAGATCCCGCACGCGTTCGGATTCGGTTTGGACAAGGGCCCATCGTTGCGTTAGTCTCACCGGCGAAAGGGTGCGGTCATCATCCGTTCGGCGAAAGGAGACATGACGGTCATGTATAGAACAACACACGAGCTAATCAGCGTGGGGTGCGCGGTCGGCGTTTTCGCAGTCATCTCGTTTACGATCACGGGTCGGGCCTGTGCAGCTTCCGCTGCCAAGCCCATCCAGATCGGCTCGCGGCTGGAGCTGTTCGTGGATCATTTCCTCATCGACCAGATGAAAGGAACGGCACTTCAGCTCAACCGGCCGACGGCCAAGAACGTCGCCATCGCCTTCGACAAACCGTGGGAGGGCAACGTCTGCGCCTACGTCACGGTGTTCAAGGACGGAGACAAGTGCCGCGCCTACTACCGCGGCATGAACTACGACCCGAAGGCCAAGAAGAGCGGCGCCGAAAAGGTATGCTACGCGGAAAGCGCCGACGGCATCACCTGGACCAAGCCTGAGCTGAACCTCTTCGAGTACGAGGGGTCCAAGGCCAACAACATCGTCTGGCAGGACGGGGGCTGCCACAACTTCGCCCCGTTCAAGGACCCCAACCCCGCGTGCGCGCCGGACGGCCGGTACAAGGCCCTGGGCGGGATCAAGGGCGGCCTGGCGGCGTTCAAGTCCGCCGACGGCATCCACTGGTCGTACGTCCAGAAGACGCCCGTCATCACCAAGGGGGCGTTCGATTCCCAGAACTTGGCCTTTTGGGACACGGTGCGAGGCCGGTATGTCGATTTCCACCGGGGGTTCCAGAAGGGCGTCCGGGACATCATGACCTGCACGTCGAAAGATTTCGTTCATTGGACCGATCCGAAGTGGCTCGACTACGGCGACGCCAAACCCGAACACCTGTACACCAACGCCATCACGGCCTACTACCGCGCGCCGCACATTTTCATGGGCTTCCCGAAGCGGTTCAGGCCCTCGCGACGAAAGAGTGGCCACCAGCATTCGGGCGTGTCCGACGGCGTGTTCATGACCAGCCGCGACGGGCTGCACTTCCATCGATGGCAGGAGGCGTTCGTCAGGCCAGGCTTGCAGGATTCGCGATGGGAGAACCGCAACAACATGACCTCCTGGGGCATCCTGGAGACCCGGTCGGACATCCCCGGCACGCCGAACGAGCTGTCGATCTACACGACCGAAGGCTACTACGTCGGGCCGGAGTACCTCCGCCGGCACACGGTCCGCATCGACGGGTTCGTCTCGGTCCATGCCGATTACGCCGTGGGCGAGATGATTACCAAACCGTTGGTGTTCGAGGGCAAGCATCTGGTGATGAACTACTCGACGTCGGCGGCGGGCAGCGTTCGCGTCGAGATCCAGGACGCACCCGGCAAGCCGATCGCGGGGTATACGCTGGCCGACTCGCCGGAGATCTACGGCGACGCGATCGCCGAGGCCGTTCGCTGGAAGGGCGGCGACGACGTCGGAAAGCTGGCCGGGTCGCCCGTGCGGCTGCGGTTCGTAATGAAGGACGCGGATCTGTATTCGATTCGGTTCGCCCCGAAGCGGCCCTAGTGCCATTTTCGCTAGGAGCGCTTCGGGTTGTGTCCGCGGGTGGCATGGGCAGGCTGAGCGATGCACGAGCGAAGCTTGCCCGTGCGATAGCGTGTCATCGTGCGAACACGGGTAAACGCCGACCCTCACGGGTCGGAGCCTACCCATACCACCCGACGGCGCGCGAAACTGTCTGATTAACCCAAGCCCGGAGGTCCATCCATGCCGGATGACACGCACGTGCTGCTGGACGCGAGGCTCGCGGCGGCGTTCCTTGTGGGTTGCGCAGCACTGGCGATGGCATTTGCAGACGCCGCATCTGCGGCGGCCGCCGGGCCCATCGACATCGGCTCGCGGCTGGAGCTGTTCGTCGACAATTTCCTGATCGACAAGCTCACCGGCGCGAGGCTGCGACTGAACCGCCCGACGCCGAAGGAGGTGGCCATTACCTTCGACGCGCCCTGGGAGGGCAATTGCAGCGCGTGCTCGACGGTGTTCCGCGACGGCGACAAGTTCCGGATGTACTACCGCTGTCTGGACTTCGACCCGAAGACCAAGAAGTACTCAAAGGAGAAGACCGCCTACGCCGAGAGCAGCGACGGGAAGGTCTGGACCAAGCCAGCGCTCGGCCTGTATGAGTTCAACGGGTCGAAGGCCAACAACATCATCTGGCAGGACGTCGAGAGCCACAATTTCACGCCGTTCATCGATCAAAACCCGAACTGTGCGCCGGATGCGCGGTACAAGGCCGTCGGCGGCCCGAGCCGCAAGACAGGCATGCGGATCCTCCAATCCGCCGACGGCATCCATTGGAAGCGGATCCAACCCGATCCAGCGATCACCGACGGCGCGTTCGACTCGCAGAATCTGGCGTTCTGGTGGCCGAAGATGCAGTGCTACGTGGCGTACTTCCGAACGTTCAGCCAGGGCGAGTACAAGGGCATCCGGGACATCAGCCGCGCCACGTCGAAGGACTTCATCCACTGGACCAAGACCGAAGCCCTCACGTACGGCGACGCGCCGCACGAGCACCTGTACACCAACGGCATTGGGCCCTACTTCCGCGCGCCCCACATCCTGATGGGGTTCCCCAAGCGGTTCTGGCCTGATCGCAAAAGGGCCGACCACCCGTTCGGCGGCGTCTCGGAGGTCATCTTCATGACCAGCCGCGACGGGACGCACTTCCATCGCTGGCAGGAGGCGTGGATCCGGCCCGGCCTGATGAAAGAGCGATGGGTCAACCGGAACAACATCACGTCCTACGGCATGCTGGTCACCCAGTCAGACATCCCCGGCACGCCCGACGAGCTGTCGGTCTACTCGAAGGAGGGCTACTACGTCGGCCCGTGCCGGCTGCGGCGGTACACGCTACGGATCGACGGGTTCGTCTCGGTCAACGCGCCGTACGCCGGCGGCGAGATGATCACCCAGCCACTGGTCTTTGCGGGCAAGCATCTGGTCATCAACTATTCGACGTCGGGGGCGGGCAGCATCCGGGTCGAGATCCAGGACGTGGCCGGCAAGCCGATCGATGGCTATGCGTTGAAGGATTCACCCGAGATCTACGGCGACGAGATCGAGCACGTCGTCGCCTGGAAGGCCGACAACGACGTCGGCAAGTTGGCCGGCAAGCCCGTCCGGCTGCGGTTCGTGATGGCCGACGCGGACCTGTATTCGATCCGGTTCGTCTCGACGACCCCCAAGCCCCGCTGAGGAGCTCGACATGAAGCGCTCGATCAACGCATGGTTCTTCGACGCGGCCACGCCGCCGTTGGACATGGCCCGGCAGTGTGCCGACGCGGGGTTCGAGGCCCTCGAGCTGACGCTCGGCGAGGACGGGCCGATCACCCCCACGACCGACGAGGGCACCTGCCGTCGGATCGGCGAGCAGGTCCGCGAGGCCGGCGTCGAGGTGGCCTCGCTCGCGACCGTCCTGTTCTGGCAGTACGCCTATGGTTCCGAGGACGCGGACAACCGCCAGAGGGCGCACGACCTGACGCTGGCCATGCTCGACCGGGCCGCGTGGTTGGGCACCGACGCGATCCTGGTCGTTCCCGCGGTGGTGGGCATGTGGGACAGCCCGACGTTACAGGTGCCCTACACCGAAGCGCTCTACCGAACGCACCGGGCCCTGACACAACTGGCCCCCGAGGCCGAGCAACGCAGCGTCGTCATCGGCGTCGAGAACATCGGTATCTTCAACCGTTTCCTGCTGTCGCCGGTTGAGATGGCCGACCTGATCGACCGGGTTAACAGCCCGTGGGTGGGGGTCTACTTCGACACGGCCAACGTGTTGACGACGGGGTATCCGCAGGATTGGATCACGACGCTGGGCCCGCGGATCTGCCGGGTGCACATCAAGGACTGCGATTTGAGCAAGCGCGGCATGGAGGGGTTCTGCGCCCCGTTCGACGGGGACGTCGATTGGCCGCCCGTCATGAAGGCCCTGTCCCAGGCCGGCTACGACGGCCCGCTCACCTACGAGGGCGCCGGCGACCTGCCCGACATCAAGATCCGTCTCGACAAGCTGATCGTCATGCAGGATTCGTGAGCCTGACCCCGCACCGCCGCGCGTGATGACGCCACTGCTGCGACCTGTGCCGGATCAACGCGAACAACGCCGGGTGCCATGGGCAAACTTGTTTGCCCGTCCGGGTTGCGCGGAACGGTCTCGACGGGGACGGAATGGCAAGGCGGCGTTGAGCCGCCGCACTCCAGAAGCGTCGCCGGGTGCCATGGGCAGCATGTGCTCCGCACGGCGGACCCTACGACCTGTTTCGGCATGGCCACGCAAGCGCGGGCCATGCCACCCGAGACGCCTACCTCCTGCGTTTCATCAACGCGAACAATCCGAGCGTGGCGAACACGATCAGCAGCGGGAGGCCTTCTTCGATACCGCCACCGCCGCACTTGAAGAAGACCTTGACCTGCCGGTCGGCCACCATGTCGATCGTGATCGGGTTGTTCTTGTCGATCACCGTGATGT
>CAYOGX010000275.1:0-6328 GCA_964403235.1 uncultured Planctomycetales bacterium
GGGGGGTCGCATAACCGTTAGCTCCCTTGCAGGTAGGACAAATTGGCCGCCCCATGCCGGCGGGCGAGGCCTTGGCCCGACCCACGGGATTCGTCCCGCGCGGGGCAGGTTCCCGCGCGACGTAAACGTCGCGGCTCGGGTCTGGACTTGACAACGCCACGCCGTTCCCGGATAGGGTCCGACGGCTCGAGAAAGGCGGTGCCAAGGTGAGATTCCTCGTCGTCGGTGGCGGCTCGATGGGCAGGCGGCGGATCCGGTGCCTCAACGCGAACGGGATCGCGGCCGAGCAGATCCGCCTGGTGGACACCCGCGAGGATCGCCGCGCCGAGGCCCGACAGACGCACGGCGTCGAGGGGTTCGCCGACCTCCAGGGCGGCATGGACTGGGGACCGGACGTCGTGATCGTGTCGGTGCCGCCAACTGCCCACATGGACGTCTGCCTGACGGCGGCCAGGGCGGGCAAGCACTTCTTCTGCGAGGTGCCCCTCTCGATGAGTCTGGACGGGACCGAGGAACTGACCGACCTGGTCGAGCGGCAAGGTCTGGTCGCGGCCCCCGGTAGCCAGCCGCCGTTCCATCCGCTCGTCAAGCAGGTCAAACAGTGGCTTGAGGACCCCGCGTTCGGCAAGCTGCTGCTGTTCAACCAGGACTGGGGCCAGTACCTGCCCGACTGGCATCCGTATGAGGACTACCGCACGTTCTACGCGGCCAAGCAGGGGATGGGCGGCGGGGCGCTCGACATCGTCCCTCACGAGTTGGTGGTGTATTACTGGTTGACGGGCGATCGCATCGAGCGCTTGCACTGTCGAGGCAGTCACCTGTCGAGCCTCGAGATCGAGGGCAACGAGACGTGGCAGATCCTGGCCGAGACCCGTGGCGGCGTCCGCGCCACGCTGCAATACGACCTGATCCAACGCGCCGTTCACAACGTCTGCCGCTTCGTCAGCGAGGCCGGCACGATCGAGCTGGACCTGCCCGGTTCCGCCGCCCATGGCGCCTGCGCCCGCCGATACCTGGCCTCGACCGGGCAATGGGAGCAGGTCACGCCGCCCGACGGCTTCGAATACGAGCAGTGCTACGTGGACGAGATCGCAGCGTTTCTCCGTTGCCTCCGCGGCGAGGCGACGTGGCACGTCTCGATGGCGACCGCGGTGGACATCGTCCGGTTGTTGGTCGCGGCGCTCGAGAGCGACGATCGGCACGAGTGGGTGGAGGTATGACAATGACAGAAAGGGCTCCTGATCTCTCTTTCGCGCTATCTCTGTGTTTGACCGCCTTGACCGTGCTCGCGTTGGCTACGACGGGACGCTGCGAGGGTCCGCCCGTTCGCAAGCGGTCGGACCCGCCGGTGATCCGCAGTTCCTGGGACGACCTGCTGGCGGGCGTCAAGACGCCAGCGGACTGGCAGAAGCGTAAGGCGGTCCTCCGCAAGCGGTATCTCGAACTGATTCGCGACGACCACAAGCCGCCCAAACCGCCGTTGGATCTCAAGACACACGAATCAGCCACCGTGGACGGCGTCTACACCCGCCGACTGATCAGCTACAACGTCGAGAAGGACGAGCGGGCGCACGCCTATCTGGCGATCCCGTTGACGCTCGAGGGGCCCGCCCCCGGGATCGTGGCGCTGCACGGCACGTACACGCGGGGAAAGGAGCAGGCCGCGGGCCTGGTGGACGATCCCGACAAGGCCTACCTGGACCACCTGGCGCGACGGGGGTACATCGTCATCGCCCCGGACCATTTCGTCGCCGGACACCGCGTTCCGCCCGAGGGACGCTATGAGACCGGACGGTTTTACCAGAAGCATCCCGACTGGACGGCGGTCGGGAAATTCACCTATGAGCATTCGATCGCCATCGACGTTCTCCAGACGCTAAACGAGGTGGACCCCGATCGCATCGGCGCGCTCGGTCATTCGCTGGGCGGTCACGGCACGTTTTTCCTGGCCGCCTACGACACGCGGGTCAAGGCGGCCGCCTGCAACTGCGGCGGCGCGTTCTTCCGCCACAATCCGAAGGTCGAGGCCTGGGCGCGCGACCACTGGTACGTCTACCTCAAGCACATCCGACCAACACTGTTGGCGGGCAATCTGCCGCCGATCGACACGCACGAGATCATCGCGCTGATCGCGCCGCGCGCGTTCTTAGACCTGTCCGGGCTGAACGACGGCCATCCGCTCACGCAGCGGCAGCGCGTCCTGATGAACGTCAAGATCATGGACGTGTACGAGCTGGAGAAGGCGCCGCAGAACTTTGCGTTCTACGTGCACGGCCAGGGACACTCGGTCCCGCACGACTCGCGGGCGCTGATGTATGCGTGGATGGACAAGCACCTGAAGCCCCCGGCCGCCACCAAGACGCACCGGGTCAAGACGAACTGACTCGCCTTCGCTTGCAGATACCCGTTGTATCGGTAGGGCCGGCTGGGCCGGTGGTGATCGGCGCGGGGCGGTTACTTGCTATCGCCGGATTCTCGTCCTTCGTACTTGGAGATCTTGCCGACGCGGCGTCCGTGTCGTCCGGCCTCGAAGGGGGTGTCCAGCCACACCTCGACGATCCGTTCGATGAGGGCGTCACCGAGCAGATCGGCCGCCAGGCATAGCACGTTGGCGTCGTTGTGCCGGCGGGACATCTCGGCGGTCAGCTCGTCGTGGCACAGGGCCGCACGCACGCCCCTGACCTTGTTCGCCACGATCGACATGCCCACACCGCTGCCGCAAAACAGGATCGCGCGATCCGCCTTGCCTTCGGATACGCTTCGGGACGCGGGATACCCCGCATCGGGGTAATCGTACATCCGGCCCTCCTGCTTCGGGCCGAAGTAGATCACCTGATGACCGCGATCTTTCAGCGACGCCTGAATGCGCTGCATCGCGCCACGTCCTCGATGATCGCACCCCAGCGCGATTTTCATAGCTCGATGTCCTCGAGACGGCGGCGTATCAGGTCTTCAAGCCGTTTGGCCAAGGACTCGTAGAGCCCCGGGGCACCGCCCATCGGGTCCTCCACGTCACGTTCCGGATCAAGCCGGACCACGGTGCCACGGGCCGACGGCAGCGATGCGGTCACCGTCTCGATGTGGCGTTCGGTCATGGTGAACACGTAGTCCGCGGCGTTGATCTGCTCGGGCGTCAGGGCCGCGGCCCGGTGCCCGGAGATGTCCACGCCAAGCGACGCGCACGCGGTGACGGCCTCCGGCGTGGCCCGGCCGCCGCTCATGCCGTATGTGCCCGCCGAACTGACCACGTACCCGCAATCAACCAACGCGTCCGGCGGGCATCCGAGTCGCTCGGCCAGTAGCTTGCGACAGATCCCTTCTGCCATGGGACTCCGACAGGTGTTCCCGCTGCAAACGAATAGGAAGTTCAACGTCAGCATCCGTTGGATCAGCCGCTCATCCAGGACACCGACGCGAACGATCCGGCAGCCGTCCTCATTGACGCGGACGATGGTCGACGGCATGGCGTACCTGGCCCGACCACCGTCAAGGATCAGGTCCACCTGGCCGTCGAGGTATCCGGCCGCCTCCGTCGCGCTGGTGGCGGGCGGCTCACCGACGGGGTTGGCGCTGGCCGCCACCACCGGGGCCTCGACCTGCGTCAAGAGGTCGATGGCCGGCCGGCCGTTGGGGCAGCGAAGCCCGATCGTCCCGCTCTTGTAGATCGCCTCTTCTTGCCCGGCGGGCAGCTCGGTCATGACCGGGGCGTCCTGTGGATTGGGCACCGAGAAGATCAGCGTCAGTGGACCGGGCCAGCCCTTCCTCGCCAGACGTCGGCCCTGCGAGGTCGGCGAGGGCACGTAGCGTCCCAGATCCTCAGGCCGACCGACGTGTACGGTGAAGGGCTTGTCGGCCGGACGGCGCTTGACCTCCCGAAGTCGCCCGATCGCTTCGGGCAGGGCTGCGTTGGCAGCCAATCCATAGACGGTTTCGGTCGGGAAGACCACCAGCCCACCGCCGTTCAACACGGACACGGCCTTTCGGATTTCGGCCTCGTATCCCCCATTGCCGTCAACTCTTAGCGTTTCCGTACGCATAGACCTTCCACCGATTATCCCTGCCCGCGCAACGCCCTGTCAAGCTGACGGGAAGCCGCCCTGTGGACGCTGGACGGTGCCGTTCGTTGGCGCGGGGCCGGGTGGTCATCTCGATGGCGGCCAGCCTGCTTGACCGTGCTTGTCCGCCATCGATAATGGGCGCCGGGCTATCCGGACGGAGGAATCGACCATGACGTCCCGAGAGCGGGTCCTGACCGCCGTCGACCATCAAGAGCCCAACCGCCTGCCCGTCGATCTCGGCGCGATGCGGTCCACGGGCATCCAGGCCATCGCCTACAACCGCCTCAAGGCCCACCTCGGGCTGGCGGGCGGACACACCCGCGTCTACGACCTGGTCCAACAGCTCGCCGAACCCGAGCGCGACCTGCTCGACCTGATCGACGCCGACGCGACCGACGCCGGCTGGGGGTTCTCCACGACGTGGCGCGACTGGACCTTGCCCGACGGCTCTCGGGCCCAGGTGCCCGAGCACTTCCAACCCCGTAGGGAAGACGGCACCTGGCGGGTCTATATCCAGGACCGGCCCATTGCCGAGATGCCCCCAGGGTGCGTCTACCTGACGCAGACCTGCTGGCCCATGCTCGACGCGCTCGAGATCCCACCGGCCGGGCTCGAATCGATCATGCCCCTCGTCATGTGGGCGGGCATCCCCACGCCGATGTTCGCCGACGGGCTGAGCGACGCCAACCTCGAGCGGATCGGCCGACACGCCCGCCACCTCCACGAGAACACCGACCGCGCGCTGATGATCGGCTTCGGCGGCAACCTGTTCGAGTGGCTTACCTTCCTGCGCCGGATCGACAACGCGCTGATGGACCTGATCGACGACCGCGCCGGCGTCGAGGCGGTGCTCGACAAGCTCGTCGAGATGCACCTGGCCAACCTCGACAAGGTCATCGCCGCCGTCGGCGACACCGTCCAGCTCATCCAGATGGGCGACGATCTGGGCACCGAGCAGGGCCCGTTCTTCTCACCGAAGCTCTACCGCGAGATCTTCAAGCCGCGGCACCAGGTCCTGTTCGAGCACATCCACCAACACTCGAAGATGAAGGTCTTCCTGCACTCGTGCGGATCGCTCTATCAGATCCTGCCGGACCTGATCGAGGCCGGCGTGGACGTGATCAACCCCGCCCAGATCTCAGCGGCCGACATGGACGCCGCCAAGCTCAAACGCGAGTTCGGGCAGGACCTGACGTTCTGGGGCGGCGGCTGCGACACGCAGAAGATCCTCCCGCTGGGCACGCCGCAGGAGGTATATGACCACGTCAAGCGGACCGTAGACATCTGGGCCCCTGGGGGCGGTTACGTCTTCTGCCAGGTCCACAACATCCTGGCCGACGTCCCGCCCGCCAACGTCGAGGCGATGTACAAGGCCATCGGCCGACTGTGAACGACAATCAACCCGAGCCGCGACGTGAGGTGGGTGGCATGTCCGCGTTTAGGGGTGGGTGGCATGTCCGCGTTTAGGGGCGGGTGACGTCTTCGCCTTCTGGCGAGGCGCGGGCTGGACCAGGCGGATGGTGTCTTGGGCGATCATGAGCTCCTCGTTGGTGGGGATCACCCATACGCTGGTGCGCGACGCCTCGGTGGAGATCCGCTGCGGGCCCTCGCAGCGGGCGCGGTTCATCCTCTCGTCGAGATCGATGCCCAACGGGGCCAATCCGTCCAGGATCTTGGCCCGCATCCATGACGCGTTCTCGCCGATGCCGCCGGTGAAGACGACGGCGTCGCACTCGCCGAGCTCGGCCAGGAACGCGCCGAGGTACTTCTTGGCGCGGTGGGCGAAGACGTCGATGGCCAACTGCGCCCGTTCGTCGCCGGCCCGGGCGGCCTCGTGGATGTCACGCAGGTCGCGCGAGACGCCCGAGATGCCCAACAGGCCGCTCTGCTTCTCCAGCATCGTCCGGATCTGCTCGATGCCCTCGCCCATCCGGACCAGCCGGAAGATGATCGCCGGATCGATGTCGCCGCACCGCGTGCCCATGACCAGCCCCTCGAGCGGCGTCAGGCCCATGGTCTGGTCGATGGCCTGCCCCGCTCGAATGCAGCTCATGCTGCACCCGTTGCCCAAATGCAGCGTGATCAGGTTCGGCTTGGACTTGCCCAGCACCCGCGCCGCCTGACTCGTCACGTACCGGTGGCTCGTGCCGTGGAACCCGTAGCGCCGGATCTTGCGTTCGTCGTACCACTCATAGGGCACGGCATAGACGTAAGCGCTGGACGGCATGGTCTGAAAGAAGGCGGTATCGAACACGGCCACGTGCGGTCGA
>CAYOGX010000276.1:0-6317 GCA_964403235.1 uncultured Planctomycetales bacterium
GCCTTGCTGACCTGCTCTTCCTCGTACTTTCGCTCGTCGTCGTCGATGAACCGACCCAGGGCCTCTGCTTCGCGCTTTAGTTCTTCGTATAAGGTGGCCGGTTCGGCGTTGGATCGATTGGCCTCGATCGCTTGCAGGGCGTATCCCAACGTCTTGCGGGCCTCGTCATACCGATGTTCGGTGACGGCCTTGCGAACGTCCCGATCCGCCTTGCGGAACAGGGTCTCGGCCTGCTGCCACAGGATCGACTTGCGCTGGCGGATCTTGTCGACCAGCGAGGTGGGCGCTTCGATGGCCTGGAACTGCCCCACTTGCTCCAATCCTTCGGTGGCCTCCGGAAGACCGGGCACCAGCTCGAGGGCGCGACGGAAATGCTTGGCCGCGGTGGCCAGGTCCCCCGCATCCAGCGCAGCCTGCCCCGCAACCACACATTCATTTGCCTGCGTTCGGGCGTCCACACTGGACGCGGCGCTGGGCTGGCTCGGGGCCTTGGGCGGTGTTTCCTTGGTAACGACTTGGGCAGCCAGTTCGGCCTGTGGGATGAGCATGGCCAACTCGTCCAGGGCCTGCTCGACCGTCACGGCGGCTGGTTGATCGGTGCTCTGGTCATCCGCCAAGTCCGTTTCCGTCTCTGCCGAAACGACGCGGCCCTCCGCCGGGGCCGTGTCGCTCTCGGTCCCATCCATCTCCGACGCCACTGAAGGGGTCCCCTGTGCCTCGGGCGAAGGATACTCGAGACGGATTGATTCGTCGTCGCTCTGATGGTCCGTCGAGTCCGTACCGGTCTTCGCCAGGACGACCCGGGTGTCGGGGGTATCTGATGAGGTGGTTTCGGTGTCCGGCCCGACCGGGGCGACCTCTGTCGGCGGATTCATCGTCGCTTGCTCGGCCGGGTCCCTGAGATAGGCGAGTAACTCTGCGGGCACTTCCGGCCCAACGGGCTCTTGAGGCGCTTGGGAGATCGGCTCGGCCACCGCCGACGCGTCCGGTTGTTCGGCAGGCGCCTGCTCGATCTCGAATGCGTCTGACGAGGTCCCTCCTGCCAATCCGTTTTTCGTCACGGTCGCCCAGGGGACTGCCAGGCCGATCTTGGATTCCCCCCCCGCCTGTCCGAGGGCGGGCGAGACGGACGGACCCGCTCCTGACGTCGGCTTCTCGGGCCGATCCGATGAGACGGCCAGTAAGCGCTCGGCGATAGCCTCTTTCAGGTCCGCCCCCGCGTACGGATTTGCCGCGACGACCTTGTAGAGCCGTTCGGCCTCGGCAAGCTGCCCGTCTTGAAAGGCCCGGTCGGCCTGGGCCTTGACGCGCAGCACCCTGGACAACTGGTGCTCGGCGATCGTCGCCTCGGTGATGAACCGGTTGCGTTCCTTTCGCTCCGAGTCACCCAGATCCTCGACCTCGAGCTTCAGCAGCACCTGTCTCGCCTGGGCGTACTGGCCCTGATTGAAGAGACGGATGCCCTCCTTGAGCTGATCGCTCGCAGACTCCGCCGCAGCCGGATTTGGGTCGGACATCGCCACCATCGCGACGGCAGCGACCGTTGCCAGCAGGCGTTTAGGGCGTCGCGACCACAAGGTCCTACCTCCTTGTATGACAGTCCATGTCGGCCTGGACCCTACGACAGCTTGGGCCCAAACGACGCGGGCGGGACCCGCCAGGTCGCCCGGGGCCCACAGCCCCTCTGACCCGTATCCCCTTCATCCGTGAAGGGCCCCCCCTTTCCCGTCGTCGTCGGCCAGCGCTTCCGTAGCCGCTTGTCATACGGCGCCTTGGCGCCCACCCACCACGTGGGGCATACGCAGACCGCATCACAGAACCTTGCTAGTTATCGGCACTTGTGCGAACGGGCCTGCAAAAAAGGGGTTCCGTAAGCCCAGAAAAAAACGGCCTTTCTGGGGCCTCGCGCCGGACCCACCCCGGACCAGGGCATGATCACTAATGCCAATCGGGAGCAGGCCTTACGAGCGATCACCCCCTCCCGATGGCCCCGACTGCCCTCTGACCCCCACCCCCGTTAGCGCCGCCGGGACCCCCCACGCCCACTCCGCCCGCTGCCCCGCATCCCGTATCTGCTCGAACGGGACGACTTCTTGAACGTGCGGCGTGTTTTTTGTTTCGCCTTCGTACCCGATCGCCTGGTCGCATCCCGCGTGCGTTGCACCTTCACCGGCGCGGCACGAGGTGCCTCGGTTTCCTCGGACAGATCCATGTACCGCCCGTCGCGCTTATCAACCACGGCGAAGTGCTGGTGAAGTTCCCCATCCTCGTCCATGTAGATCAGCGACTCGGTCCGGGCTGTTCGTTCATTCAAGCCGAAACCCTTTCCTTGTGACTGGATGTCCTGGAAGGGCACCGCCAAGTCCATGTCGATCGCGACCGCACCGGTGGTGAAATCGACCTCCTCGTAGTAGGGCTTCCCGGCGATCTTGACCTGCACATCCCGCCTGCCACCGATCTCCTGGCCGGGCTGAACCGTGAACGTCTCCCGGATCCAGCCGTCCTGGTACCACTTGAACACATCGACACGGAGTACCTGCTTGCGGGGGTCCCTGCCCACGAGATAGAAGTAGGTGTCCCGCTCGATACTAACCGGATCAGACGGTTCGGACCATCGTCCGTAGATGACCGGTTTGGTCGCGTCCTTGGGGTCCTTCAGCTTGGCAATCGCCAGACAATACTCGTTCAAGATCCCCACGCGGGCGCGATAAACGTAGGTCCGCCCTGGTTGCGCGCTGACGTCGAACGCCCGAAGGGGTTGGGCTTTCTCGGTGGCGTCGACCGTCCGTTTCGCCCCGCCGCGTTCAGGTTTCTCCCCAACGCCGAGGATCTGCTCGGCCCGACGGATCTGCGATCGTCGTCCGGCCTTGCTGACCTCATGCGCGTCCAAGACCCGCTGGGCATGCGTCTTGGCGTCTTCGTACTTCTTGGCCTTCTCTGCCGCCTCTGCCTTCGCCAGCGCCTCAATGATATAGGCGCTGGCCTCCTCTTTCGAGCTGAACCTGAGCCGCTTCTCCTTCTCGGGCTCGGCCGCCGCCTTGGGTTTCCGTCCGCGGGTCCCGTAGTCCCTGGCGTCTCCCTTGACGACCGGTCTGCGCTCGGTCCTGGTCTTGTCGCGGCGTTCGCGGGTACGCTCCCGAGCCGGTGGCGTCCGCCGCCCGGTGGTCTTCTTGTCCCCCTCCTCAACGTACGCCGGCCCCCCGGATCCCCGCTTGGGGCCCTCGGGCGTCAGGATCTCCTCCTGGAGCTGGGCTGATCTCAGCTTGTCGCGATACTCCTCGAAGCGGCGGCGGGACTCGCGGGACAGCACATTCTCCTGGCCAACCAGTTCCATCACGGGGGGCGAAGGGAGGGGCGTTTCTCTGAACAGGACCACGTCCTCCCACTCGCTCCATTCGGACCCGAGTCGTTCTTGCCGCTGGACCTGCACGTCGGCAAACGTGACCGCCGCGAAGTCCGGCTCGTAATTATAATCCTTCAGGAAAATCTCCTGTTGCCGTGCGACGTCGAACGTAAGCCGGACGATCACCAGATCGACGTCCACCTCGAGGGCATCCTTGTCATCGGTGGGCGCGTCGCCGGTTTTTGCCTCGGGGTCTTGAGGTGGTACGGCCAGGGTCCGGAGGTACCGCACCTTTGGCGAGCTGCTCGGATCCACCTTGGCCAGGGTGATTCCTTCTCGGGCCTGGCGGGTCTTCTCCACCTTGATCCGTTGGACGGGGGTTCCCCAAGGCACGGCCGCCGTGATCACCGACGTAAGCTCGTTCACGGCGATCGGGCCGCGTTCGAACGCATCCTTCAACGTATCTACCCAACTCGGCGCCGTCAGGCGGTCTGCATCGATTTCCTTGTCCCGTTGCAGCTTCTGGGCCAGACGTTCGGCCTTATCCCGGACGGCCAGGTCGATCTGGCCCGGGTATTGCGTATTGCCATCGAATGCCACGGTATTCGGGTTGCCCACCAGGTACTTGAAAACCACCGCCAGCAGCAACAAGACCGCCACACCCAACACGGCCTTCTCGACGTGCTGTTCGACGATGCCGACGTGTTTCTTGGCCATAGCACACCCCGCTCGAACCGGCAGGGACCCTCACAACGGCCCCGGCCCTGGGTCCCGCTTTTCGACCACTACTTGCGGCCGCCGGTGCCTCGCCTGCCCCTGGTTCGGCCCTTTTCGGCCGGACGACGGCCCAACCATTCACGGACCGCTAACGGCATCTTCTCGTCGTAGACCT
The DNA here is from genome assembly GCA_964403235.1 of uncultured Planctomycetales bacterium. GTDB lineage: Bacteria > Planctomycetota > Phycisphaerae > UBA1845 > JAFGLZ01 > JAFGLZ01. The sequence continues at coordinate 4,236 of CAYOGX010000276.1, forward strand.
CCGGGAAGAAGTACCGCTCGAACACCAACGTCGCCTCGACGACCGGCTCGGGGCCGTAGAGGTGCGGACCGGTCAGCTCGGACCGTTTCAGTTGGCGATAGCTCACACGCGCAGGCACATAGTAGTTGCCCCGGCAGATCCGATCGATCACCCGCGGCAGGTATCGAACGTCAAGCACCAGCCGGAGCGCGACCGGCACGACATCGAGGTCCTCGCCGCTGAATCGCCCTGTCCAGGTCGCCTCGTCCAAGACGTCTTGGAGATTCTCCTGGCCCCCGGCGGTGGGGCCCCCCGTCCTCTGCTTGGCGGTGGGCTTCCCCGCCCCGGCCGGGGTCCTTCGAGGGGGGGGCGTGCCCTTGGACTTGGACGGGGAGGCCCCCGCACCTCGGGCCCTCTCGACCGAGCCCATTGCCATCCGGTAGTCCCCGACGGCCAGTCGGACCAGACGTTTGACCGGAAGGGCCGTCACGTCCGCGTTCTGGCCCTCCCCGAGCCCTTCGACCGCCTCATCGTTGACCGCCGCCAACGCCTTGCAGATCTCACGCTGGACCCACAGCGTCATCTGCGCCCGCCAGATCTCGCACGGGTCCGGATTGCTGGTGAACCCCAGTGCCTCCGGCACCACCGTAAACGTGTCGGTGAGCTGGTTGCTCACGTAGCATCGGATCGACTGGGCCCGCTCGATCTCGGCCCGACGCTGCGGGTCCGTCCGGAGCCGTTCCTCCTCACTCACGGGCTCCGTCTCGCCCGCGGCCTTGGGCTGCGCACGCCGATCACGACCTGTGGGTCCACGCCTTTCGAACTCCCTGGTGAGCGCATCCAACCTCGCTCTGTTCCGCTCCGCCTCCGGGCGACGGGCACCACGCGGCGCCTGTCTTCGTTGGCCAACAACCGGCCGGTTAGTGGCCAAACCCATGTCCTCGTTCTCGGCCTGGATCTTCTGCTCCACCGCTTTGATGTCATTGGGGGAGGGAGGGCCTCCGGCGCCCAGGAGGGCGGGCAGGGCATCGACGGCCTCGCGATACGCCCGGACGAACGCCGCGTGCACGTCGGGTTTCGTCGGATCGGGAAACGCGCCCGCCACCAGGTAGTCCAAGTCCCTGCGATTCTCCTCCACCGCCTTGTCGCGAACGACACGGACCGCCTCTTGCATCGTCTCGATGTTCTGTTGCTGGACGACAATGTCGGGTGGGGCAATCACCTGGTTGCGGCCCCCGGCCTTGCCGGCCGAGGACAACTGCTGTCCCAGGCCGGCCGCCTCCTCCATGCTCTTCTGGATCGACCCGAAACTGTCGCAGGCCACCAGACCCAAGCCGACCGAGGCCAGCCCGGCCAGCAAGCATGTGATGATGAAGACATTTCGCTTGAGGAACTCCATCACGGCTCCTCCGCAATAGGATGGCACATCGCGCGCCGCCGTCGTCTCGGCCGACAGACCAAGGGCCCGACCTCGCCACGCAAGATCGACGCGCGCTCGGCAGCGCCTCTACCCTCCCTGCCCCTGCTCATCGTCGGTCCTCCGCCGGAGCCGACGCCTCTGGGCTCGGGCCCAACACCACCCCGAACCTCAGGGTGAAGACCCAATCGCTGACCCAACTCTCACCGGTCACCGGATCGCGGCTCGGATCGTCCTTCTCGCGCTCGCCGGTCCCGGTCGGTGCGGGCTTCTTGCCCCCCTCGGCGGCCTTCAGCGCCGCCTGAGGATCGCGGAAACGCGGGTTACCGATTTTGTCGGGCATTAGGATGTAAAACCCTAAGCCCTCCGCCTTGGCAGGACTTTTCGGGTTACCCAGTTCCTTCAGCTTGTCACGAAAATCGTCGAGGATGCGGAGATCCCTATGGGGGGTCCAGCCCTCAAGCGTAATAATGAAGCCGCGTCCGTCCGTCCGTCCGCCCCTGGCCCCTCGACCCGCGCTGCCTGTCTTCTTCCTCCTGGTCTTTGTCGTCCGCTTGCCTGTTGGCTCGGATTGCTCAGGTGGGGCCAACTCCTTTTCCACGCTGGGGTTATACTCAGCATCAAACGAGTCTATAAATATCTGCATGCGTTTTTCGCGCGGAGTTTCCTTGCAAGCGGCCAGATAC
>CAYOGX010000277.1:0-6314 GCA_964403235.1 uncultured Planctomycetales bacterium
TATTCTCACCACCGGGGCCACGTGCAGCGAAGCGGCCCGGTCGCTATGCCAGGCGAACACTATGGCCTGCCACCTCTTAAGGGGGCATGAGGCAAGGCGCTGCAGCGTGGAGACGATCACGGTTCCGGCCCCGAACGGCCGACCTCCTTTGGCTGGTCAATGGCTACGGTCACGCGCGTACCGCCCTCCGAACCGCTTTCAAGCCGGACCGCTCCGTTCATCGCTTCGACGGCATGGCGGACGATCGACAACCCGAGGCCCGTACCCCGCTCCGGCCCCGAACGGCTTCGCTGGACCTGGTAGAATCGCTCAAAGACCCTTTGCTGCTCGTCTTCGGGGATGCCGCATCCGTCATCGACGACCTCGAACACCACCGAGTCGTCCGTCCTCTGGAGCCGAACACCGACGTGGCCGCCCGCGTCTGTGAATTTGATGGCGTTGTCCACCAGGTTGTCCAGCACGAGCCGGAGCAGGTGCGGGTTGACCGTGATGGTGTCGAGGTCCTCAGGCTCGCACGCAGCCTGCCAGTCTAACGGCTTGCGCTCCAGCGCTTCGGCAAAACGCGTGCGAAGCCCTTGAAGGATCTCGTTCACCTTGAGAGGCTCCGGCTCGAAGCGCTCGGTCGGCGTCTCCAGCCGAGACAGATCCAGCAAGTCAGAGACCATCTGCTGAAGCCGTGCGCTGTGGCGATCGATCTTCTGCAGGAAGCTCATGGCATGTGGCGTATCGGCCTGCAGGTCCATGGTGAGCAGCGTCTCGACCGCGGCACGGATGGTTGAAAGCGGCGTGCGGAGTTCGTGAGACGCGTTGGCGACGAAGTCGGTCCGCATCTGGATCGTGCGCTGCAGCTCAGTGATGTCCGTCAGCAACACAACGCACGCTGTAGCCGTAGCCCCAGGGGGTTCGTCGGGCTCAACGAGCGACAATCTGGCTGCCCGGGCCAACACGTGCACCGTCCCGCCTGGTGTCTGGATCTCCATCCGCATTCCGGACCCATCCGATTCGAGCCCGTCTGTTGGCTCTGTCGATGCCTCCGCCGGCGCTCGTTCATCCGGGACGTGACCCAGCAGGAGGCGGTGGAGCGAGCGCTGTGGAATACAACGTTCGACTGGCCGATCGATCAGTCCGGCGCTGCCCGCCTCTGGTGCGCGCAGGTTCAGCAAGCGAACGGCTGCAGGGTTAATCAGCGCGATGCGCCCATCGTCCCTCGAAACGATGACGCCTTCTTGAAGCTGGTGGATGAGCCCTTGCAGCATCTGGCGCTGCCGATCGATCGTCTCGACCTGTGAGGCGAGTCGTCTACGCAGCGCGTTCATCGATGACGACAGTACCGCCAGTTCATCCTCGCCGGCAATGTCCAGCTCGGTGGACAGATCGCCGGAAGACAGATTCCTGGCCGTTTGGATGACACGCCGGAACATGCGGCGCCGGAGCCGAAGGAAGACAACCACGAGCCCCAACGTAACCAGTGCGACGATGCCGCCCACGATCCCGAGCAGCCGGGCGAGCGCCGCGGGATGTTCAGCCATGGTCCAGAGAGGTCTGGCCAACCAGACGACGCCGGACGTTGACGCATCGCTTCCCGCGCGGACCGCGACGATCACGTGTGGCCGTTTCTCAGGCCCCCACCCGCGAATATCAGCGCCCCAGCCGGAACGGCGTGCCCGCTCGACCTCCGGCGTCGCCAGCAGGCTCACCGAATCTGGGATGCCTGCCGAGCCCAGATGGCGAGCGCCGTCCGCACCCATAACGGCCACCTGGACCCCGTTCTCCTCCAACGCGTGCACCAATCCAGCGATACTGTCGGGGCGGCTGTTCGCCCAGTCCTTGCCCAGCGCCTCGCGGACCATCCGGGCCTCCGTCAGCAGCTGTTGCGTTAGCTCGGCGTTGTAGAGTCGCTCTTGTTCGTGAATGATGAGCCAGAGCGCTCCGCCGCAGGTCAACAGGGCCAGCAGCGCCCCGGCGGTCAGCAACTTGTACGGGCGACGACTCAGAATCATGGCTTGCCCGTGCTTCTCAGGACTCGCCTTCCGGTGATCGGAATGTGTAGCCTACCCCACGCACGGTATGGATGTAAGTGGCAGCGGGGCCGAGCTTCCTCCGGAGAGACGCAATATGTACGTCGATCGTTCGGTTGGTCACGGCAACATCGATGCCAAGGGCTGAATCGATCAACTGCTCGCGCGACAGCACGCGGCCATTGGCTGCCATCAGTGACGCAAGAACCTTGAATTCCGTAGCCGTCAGGTCTAACCGGCGCTCCTCGACACGTACTTCGTGGCGGCTGTGGTCGAGCACCACCGGCCCCATCGTGAGGACTTCCCTCGGTGACGCAACCGCGGCCTGACGTCGCAGGACAGCAGTGACCCGAGCGAGCAACAACTTCATCGTGAAGGGCTTTCGTACGTAGTCGTCTGCACCGAGCGCAAAGCCGACCAACTCGTCTTCATCCTCCGCCTTCGCGGTCAACATGATGATCGGGATGGCTGACGTACGGCTGTCGCGCTTCAGTCGCATGGCCACCTCCTCACCAGCGAGCTTGGGCAACATGCGATCCAGTACGATCAGATCAGGGGGATTCCGATACGCCTCGGCAACCGCTCGTTCTCCATCTCCCGCCCGACGGCAGACGTACCCCTCCCGCTGCAGGTGGTAACAGACGAGCTCCGCGAGGTCTGACTCGTCTTCGACGACCAGAATCGTTGACCGGCCTTCCATGACAGCCCGACTCCTCGATTGCACGCAGGAACAACCGATTGACCAGGTGGTTCCGCAAGCCCCACCTCTCAACCGGTACGCCAAACCGAGCAGCCGCTCCCACACGCGAAGCAGCTTGGTACACCAAGTACCTGGGTTCCGTTAGGGAATGTTAAGCGTTTGGTTAAGACTCAGCAAAGCGCGCAAGCCGCTGCCGCCTGACTTGACTACAACGGAGAGGGAGGGATTCGAACCCCCGAGACCCTTGCGAGCCTAGCGGTTTTCAAGACCGCCGCCTTCAGCCACTCGGCCACCTCTCCGGCTCTTGTCGGGCCGACCGTGCCGGCCGACCCGGAATCAAGTAGGGCCGGCTGTGCCGGCCAATCCAGTCCATGCGGCCGGCACAGCCGGCCCTACGCGTTGAGCTGGTCCTGTCGGCCGGTACGTGAGTATATTGTGCCACGCCGTCCGGTTCATGTCCAAACCGAAAGCGAGCGCCGGCGGCGACATGCGATGAAGAGATGCCGCGAGATCATGCGGAACGTTTGCATGGGAGCGGGTTCACTGCTATGTGTTACTCGGACAGCCACTGCGCTGGCGGCGGGGACTTCGATCTTGTGGAGCTGTGCCGATGCGGGTGCTCGTTCTGGGTACCGGGCGGCAGGGGAGGGCGGTGATCTACGACCTGGCCGGTTCGCCGGTGGTCGGCACCGTGGTTTGCGCTGACGTCGAGGCAGCAGGTGCAGAGGCGCATCTGGCGGGATTGGCGAGCGACAAACTGCAGACCCTGACCGTTGATGCCGCGGACGACGCCGCACTGCGGCGAGTGTTCGATCGTGGGTTCGACGTGGCCATTGACATGTTGCCTCGGCAGTTCGCAGGTCCGGTTGCGACAGCGGCCGTCGATGCGGGCGTCAGCCTGGTGAATACGAACTACGATCACGATCTGCGGGGCCTGGCCGATCCGGCACGTCGGGCGGGCGTTGCCCTCCTGCCGGAAATGGGCATGGACCCCGGCATCGACCTGGTGTTGTGCGGTGAGGCGGTTCGGCGCCTGGACGCGGTGCACGAGCTGGTCAGCTACGGCGGGGGAATTCCCGAACCGTCGGCTGCGGACAACCCGCTTCGGTACAAGATCAGTTGGACGTGGGAGGGGGTGCTCAACTCGTACGACCGGCCGGCGCGGATCGTGCGCGACCGTCGGGCGGTCGACGTCCCGCGCGACCGGCTGTTTGACGAACGATTCTGCCACACGATCGACGTGCCGGGTCTGGGGACGCTCGAGGCGTTTCCGAACGGCGACGCGGTAGCGTATGCGCGGAGGCTCGGCATCGACGGCACGGTCGAGGCGGCCGGCCGATATGCCCTGCGCTGGCCGGGGCATTGTGCGCTGTGGCGGGCGCTGGTGGGACTGGGCTTCCTGGCCCAAGCGCCGGTGCCAGGACTGGGCAACGATGTGTCGCCGCGCCGCTTCCTGTGCGAGCACCTCGGTCCGAGATTGCGCTACAAGCCCGAGGAGCGAGACCTCGTGGTGGTACGCGTCCAGGCCGAGGGAATCCGCGATGGGCGCCGTTGTCGCGTGGTGTTCGATCTGCTCGACACGAAGGACCCCTCGACGGGGCTGACGGCGATGAGCCGGACGGTGGGATTCGCCGCCAGCATCGCGGCGCAGATGATTGCTGCGGGCATGATCGCCGATCGCGGCCTGCTGTCGCCTGCGAAGCACGTGCCGTACGCGGCCTTCGTGGGCGAGCTGAAACGTCGAGGGATCGTTGTTCGAGAACGGGAGGAGGCCGCTTCCTGACGGGCGCGGCTCGGATTGGGGCGCCTATGCGCCGATTCAGTAATGCTCGCCAAGTCGCAGCAGAGGAGGTCATCCTGTGTCAGCATTGAGAGTCGATTCTGCCGGCGCATTGTTTCTCGTATTGGCATGTCTGACCGCGGCCGAGATATCGCCGACGCGCGTGTTCGCGGAGGTAAAGGGCAGGCTGTTTCAGCCCATTCGTCCGCCGCGGCCGGTGCAGGTCATGGCGCATCGCGGCGTGACGTCGGCGGCACCGGAGAACACGATGCCGGCGTTCGAGTTGGCCGTCGAGATCGGCGTCGAGTGGGTTGAAATCGACATCCGGCTGACCAAGGACGGCCATCACGTCCTGATGCACGATCGCACCGTCGATCGAACGACCAACGGCAAGGGCCCGGTGGCCGATCACACGCTTGAACAGATCCGCCAGCTCGACGCGGGCAGTTGGTTCGCGCCGCGCTTCGCCGGGACGCGTGTCCCGACGTTCGTTGAGGTCCTGACCTGGGCCAAGGGCAAGGTCAACCTGTATCTCGACACGAAGCAACCAGACCCGAAGAAGCTCGTCGCCGAGATCCTGGAGGCCGGCATGGAACGGCAGGTGATGGTGTTCGATTCCAAGGAGGGGGCGGCCGAGATCCGCCGCATCAGCGGCGGCAAGATCCCGATCATGCCGGATTACGACAAGGACGTACCGTACGACTACTGGTTCAAGACGATCAAGGCAGATGCGCTGGAGGTCGACCACGATCTGCTGAGCGATGAGTTGGTCAAGCGCGCCCGCGCGGCAGGCGTGCTCATTCAAACCGACACGCTGGGCCCGTCGCTCGACACGCCCGCCTGTTGGCGGAAACTGATCGAGCGGGGCGTCAACTGGATCCAATCCGATCGGCCAGACGGCGTGTTGGCGATGTTCTACAAGCAGGGCGCGCGACGCGGACCGCGCCCCGTGCTGTCTGACCATCGCGGGGCCCGACACCTGGCGCCGGAGAACACCCTGGCCGCCTTCAAAAAGTCCATCGAGCTGGGGATGGACATGACCGAGATCGACGTCCGCACGACGCGCGACCGCAAGCTGGTCGTCATTCACGACCGTACGCTCGAGCGGACCACGAACGGGACCGGTGCTGTGCGAGCCAAGACGCTGGCGGAGCTTCGCGAGCTCAGCGCGGGCCTGTGGTTCGCCCGGCGGTTCCGGCACGAGAAAATCCCCACGCTGACCGAGGTGCTCGAGCTGTGTAAGAACAAGATCCGCGTCAAGATCGACGTCAAGGAGGCAGCGCCCAGGCGGGTGGCCGACGCGGTGCGTGCGTGCGGGATGAGCAAGCAGGTGATCGTCCTCGACACGCCGGCGTACCTGGCACGTCTGGCCAATATCGCCCCGGAGATCCCGTGTAAGACCTGGTTCCGAAAGGACGAGGACCTCGAGCCGATCCTCAAGCAGATCAAGCCCGAGGCGTTGGAGATCAGTTGGGACCGGTTGACGGCCGAGCGCGTGGCCCTGTGTCACCAGCGCGGGATCAAGGCGTTCACGAACACCCCCGGCGATGCCCGACCGACGGCGGAGTACCTCGCGAAGATGAAGACGGGGGTCGACATCATCCAGACCGATCATCCGTTGCTGCTGATCCGCGCGGTGCAACTGGCATCGCGCCGGTAGCATGTGGGTGCGAGAAAGGACTCTCGCACCACGAACAGATTCTCGCGCCGGCAGCGATGACCAGCACCAACCCGTCCGAGCCGCGACCATCGGGGAGCGATCGCTATCGCACGGGCAAACTTCGCTCGTGCCTCGCTCAGCCTGCCCATGCCACCC
>CAYOGX010000278.1:0-6302 GCA_964403235.1 uncultured Planctomycetales bacterium
TAACAACCATCCGCGTAGCGGGTGGCTTGAAATGGCCGCCGCAGAGTAAACAAACGGTCTCATCGCAGATCCAGCGCCTGTGCGGAGCACGGGGGTTTCGGGCAAACAATGAAACAGCACCAGAAAGGAGCATTATATGAAAATCGCACTGCCATCACGCGGCGGACAGATCGATCCCCAACGCGCCGAGGGGTTCATCCCAGAAGGCGTCCATGACAAACCGGCGATTGAGCTGGGCCCGGCGCCGCTGCGCCGCCTTCCGCATCCCCTTGGTCATGATCGGTGCGGCCGTCAACGGGTGCAGATTGACGTCCCAGAACTCCACGACCGACACGCGCAAGGGCGTGGCTCGACCGTTCTCCACCAGCGTCGTCGAGACCAGGGCCGGGTCATCGCCCCAAGGCGCCTCGATTCGCTCGGCGACCTTCAGGCCCGAATAGGAGGTGGTCTTGGTGACGTATCCGACGCCGAAAACGCGCTGCTGTGAAGCGTCCTTGGGCAGGTGCTCCCAGAGCGTGCAGAACGACCGGTCGGGCATCTGGATGAACTTGAACCCGCCCGCGTAGTTGCGCTCGGTGGGGCACGAGCGATTGAGGATCTTGCCACCGCGGGTCCAGTCGTAGAGTTGCACGTACCCACCATTGTGCGCGGTGGCGGCGATCCGGTCGTTGCCGATCAGGTGCCAGTGGTCGCAGGACTTGCCGCCGGTGACGAAATACGCGGCCCGCGGATCCCGCGACTGGTCCATCTGGTACTCATAGGCTGGATCACCTCGCTCGTCGGTTCGCCATTGCCCGAAGTGGCCGTTCCCGTGCGCGTCCTCGCGAAACGGTGGCCAGTCTGCACCCAGGAACCGCTCAAACGCCTGGACCGGTCCCGAAAGACAATCGGGCCGGCTGGTTGGTCCAGCTCGCTCCGCCGCGTTGACGCAAGCAAGGCAATGGAAGAGGGTGACGACAGACAGGGCGGTCACCGGCGATATGGGTGGACGACTCATGGCGCGATTGTACAGGGTCGCAACGTGGGATGCGCGGCCCGACCAAGCCGGCGATGCAATGGGGTGCCGAACGAATCGAGACGATGATATACTCCGCAAGTGGCGGGTAGTGTATCTTGTGCGCCTTGGGCGCACACGGGGTCCGGCTCTGCTGGAACGAATGGGTGAAAGATGGTTCATGAGAGATCGAGATGTGTGGGTCGGACGGCGCTGCCCGCGGGCCTGTTGATGGCCGGGGGGCTTGTGGCGCTGAGCATCGCGCCCGGGACCGGTCAGGCCAAGACGCCACAGACGCCGCAGGTCTATGTCAAGAAGGCTACCTGGGCGGAGACGATGGTGGCGTCGCGCGCGGCGCTGGCCAAGCACAAGGCCGAGACGGGGTTCACACCGTTCATCAGCGGCGTCGTGCGTGGCGGACAGGCGGCGCGGCGCGTGTCGGTGAACGTCGCTGGACTCGACACGCTGTGCCTGGTCGTCACCGTCGGGCCGGACAACTATAGCTGGGACCAGTCCATCTGGGCGGAACCGAGGCTCATCGACAAGGACGCCAGGGCCACCGACCTGACGACCGTGAAACCCGACGCGGTGAAGGTGGGCTACGGCAGGCTATTGATCGACCGGGACCATCAGGGCAAGCCGCTGAAGATCGCCTCGAAGGTTTTCAAGCACGGGTTCTGGGCGCACGCGCCCAGCGAGCTTCGGTTTCGGCTCGACGGCAAGTACGAGCGTTTCGAGGCGTGGGTGGGCATCGGCGTCGCGGCGGGCAAGAACGGGAGCGTGCAGTTCAAGGTGCTCGATCGGGGAGATGCGGCCGAGGCGGTGTGGCAGAAGATCCTCAGGGATTTTCCTGAACCCGCGCGGAGGATGCAGCAGGACCTGCCGGGCGGGGGGCATCTGAAGTGGTTCGGCAAGCGCGACGGTGTGGCGCTGGAAACTCGGATGACGGACCGGGCGCTGGACGAGATCGGTCCGGCCGGGGACGGTCTGCGCAAGGAGCTTGATTCGCTGCGCCGGGCCAAGGCGTCGCCGGACGACCCGCGGTGGCTGGCGCTGTACGCGAGGGCGGCGGCGGTCCGCGATCGGTTTCGCACGGCCCGGGCGCTGCTGAAGAAGGCGAACACGCGTGCGCTGCGGATGGCGATCGAGGATCTGTCCAGCACGTTCCCCAAACGGTACACGCGGGGCGCGGGCTGGCTCGAGCGGCTCGATGCGTTCGAGAAGCGCCTGCCGAAGATTCGCCAGGCCGTCGCCGGCGGCGATCCGGCGGGCTTGAAACAGGTCGACGAGATCCTCGCCCTGCGGCGCGAGGCGCTGCTGGCCAATCCGCTGCTGGACTTCGACAGGCTGCTGCTGGTGCGACAGAGCGTCAAGAGCCCACGACTCGGTCTGCCGGCGAACTGGCAGGGCAACTGCGTGCTGCCGCGGACCGGGTACGACGACGAGATCGCCGTCCTGTCGCCCGTCGGACCGAAGGGCAAGCTGACGACGCTGTTCAAGCCGGCCAAGTCGGTCTTCGTCGGTGACGTCGATCTGAACTTCGACGCGGACAAGATGCTCTTCTCGATGGTCGGCAGCCACGGCCGGTGGCAGATCTGGGAGATCTGCGTCGATGGCACCGGTTTGCGCCAGGTCACGCCCGGTCGCGAAAAGGACGTCGACAACTACGACGCCTGCTACCTGCCCGACGGCAGGATCATCTTCGGTTCCACGGCCCCCATGCACGGCGTGCCTTGCGTGTACGGGAGCACTTACGTGGCCAACCTGTTCCGCATGAACCCCGACGGGACGAGCCTCCGGCAGCTCTGCTTCGACCAGGACCACGATTGGTCGCCCGCGTTGCTCCATAACGGGCGCGTCCTCTACACCCGCTGGGAATACACCGACACGCCGCACTCGAACACGCGGCTGCTGTTCCACATGAACCCCGACGGCACGGGGCAGATGGAGTACTACGGCAGCAACTCGTATTGGCCTAACGGGGCGTTCTATGCGCGGCCGATCCCGGGCCATCCGACGCAGGTCGTCGGCATCGTCACGGGCCACCACGGCGTGGCGCGGATGGGCGAGATGGTGATCTTCGACCCGGCTCGCGGCCGGCGCGAGGCCGACGGCGTCGTCCAACGGATCGGCGACCACGGGAAGCCGGTCGAGCCCGTCGTCGCCGATCGACTGGTCGATGGCTCCTGGCCGAAATTCCTGCACCCGTATCCGCTGAGCGAGAAGTACTTCCTGGTCTCGTGCAAGCCGACCAAGGACGCGCTGTGGGGCATCTACCTGGTCGACGTGTTCGACAACATGGTGTGCCTGGCGGAGCAGCCGGGGTACGTGCTGTTCGAGCCGGTCCCGCTGCGCAAGACGCCCCGACCGCCGGTGATTCCCGATCGCGTCGACCTGACGCGCAAAGACGCGGTCGTCTACCTGACGGACGTGTACGCCGGCGGCGGTCTGGCCGGGATTCCACGCGGGACGGTCAAGAAGCTGCGGCTGTTTACGTACGTGTACGGGTATCGCGGGATGGGCGGGTTGCTCGGCGTGATCGGGATGGACGGGCCCTGGGACATCAAGCGCGTCCTGGGCACGGTGCCGGTCGAGGCGGACGGCTCGGCCGTGTTCCGCGTGCCCGCGAACACGCCGATCTCGATCCAGCCGCTGGACGGCGAGGGCAAGGCGCTGCAACTGATGCGGAGTTGGTTCACGGCCATGCCCGGCGAGGTGCTGTCGTGCGTTGGCTGTCACGAGCGGCAGAACATGACGCCGTCCGTCGCGCAGAACACGGCCGCGTACCAAACGCCGTCCGAGATCACGCCGTGGCACGGGCCGACGCGGGGATTCGCGTTCAAGCGTGAGGTCCAGCCCGTGCTCGACAAGTACTGCGTGGGCTGTCACAACGGTGAGGCGCGGGCCGACGGCAAGGCGATCCCCGACCTCCGCGGGACCAAGGAGATCACCGACTGGCGGAGCGTCTGCCCGGGCAACGGGGGGGCGCGCGCAGGGAAGCACTTCTCGGTCGCCTACGCCGAGCTGCACCGATACGTCCGCCGGCCGGGCATCGAGAGCGACTACCACATGCTCTCGCCCATGGAGTATCACGCCGACACGACCGAGCTGGTCCAGATGCTCAGCAAGGGCCACCACGGCGTGTCGCTCGACGCCGAGGCGTGGGACCGGCTGGTTACGTGGATTGACCTGAACACGCCGTACCACGGCACGTGGACGGAGATCGAGGACCCGAAGCGCGTCAAGGCCGTCGCCGACCGCAGCCGCGAGCTCCGCAAGCGGTACGCCGGCGTGGACGTGGACTACGAAGCGATTCCGGAAACGCCCAAGCAGGACGTCCAGCCGGTCGTGCCCAAACCCGACGCGCAGGCGGGGAGCAAGACGAAGGAAAAAGACGTGAACTGCGTGGGCTGGCCGCTCGATGCAGACGCCGCACGGCGCCGCCAGGCCGACGCCGGCCAGCGAACCCGAACCGTGGACCTGGGCGACGGCGTCAAGCTGGATCTGGCTCGCATCCCGGCCGGCGAGTTCGTCATGGGCGATCCGACCGGCCGACGCGACGAACGGCCGCTCACGCGCGTCAAAATCACCGGGTCCTTCTGGATGGGCCGGTTCGAGGTGACCAACGAACAGTTCGCCCGCTTCGATCCGTCGCACGACAGCCGCGTCGAGTCGAAACGCTTCTACCAGTTCGGCGTGCACGGGTACCCGGTCAACGGGCCCCGTCAGCCGGTCGTTCGCGTGTCGTGGAACCAGGCGATGGCGTTCTGCAAATGGCTTAGCGACAAGACGGGCGACACGTACGCGCTGCCGACCGAAGCCCAGTGGGAGTACGCCTGCCGGGCGGGCGCGGCCACGCCGTTCTGGTACGGCGATTTGGACAGCGACTTCTCGAAGCACGCCAACCTCAGCGACGCCAAGATCCGAATACTGGCGGACAATCCCTACTTGCTGTCGGTCCCGCTCAAGAACCCGACGAAGTACGACGACTGGGTGCCCAGGGACGACCGCTTCGACGACGGCGCGTACGTCTCGACCACGGTCGGAACGTACCAGCCCAACGCCTGGGGCCTGCACGAGATGCACGGCAACGTAGCCGAATGGACCCGGACCGCCTACAAACCCTACCCCTATCGCGAGGACGACGGCCGGAACGGCCCGACCGCCGGCGGCTCGAAGGTGATCCGAGGGGGCTCGTGGTACGACCGCCCCAAGCGCGCCCGCTCGGGCTTCCGCCTGGCCTACCGGCCGTATCAGCGCGTCTACAACGTCGGGTTCCGCGTGACCTGCGAAGTGCGGTAGCCCGGCAGGTCGGGTCCGCGTGCCCGCAGGTGTCTGGCGAAGATAAGACCGAACGCGAGTTCTTTCTCAGAACGCGAACAACCCTGACGAAATGCGTCGGGGCAAGAGAAGTTTCCGGCGCAGACGAGGCGTTTGCGTGGGGGTGCCGAGGTCCGGCGTTGGCTGAGGGCCTCCTACCGCCCGGTCTTTGACACAAAACCGGCATTGATCTACCATGGCATTGCGTTGTCATCGTCGCCGTGGATCGGGAGGGACACGTGGTGGGTGATGCGCCCGGGCCAGCGAACCCGTTGGGGGTCCGACCGGCGGTGACCGGCCGTGACCGCAAGGCCCTCGCGGTGGCCTTTTTGATTGCGGCGCTTGCCTTTGCGTGGCAGACCTACCGATTCAACTGGGTGATCGACGACGCGTTCATCTCCTATCCATACGCCAAGCACCTGGCCCAGGGCGCCGGACTGCGGTTCAACGTCGGTGAGGACCCGCCGGTGGAGGGCTACAGCAATCTGCTGTGGGTCCTGCTGCTCGCGCCGTTCGAGAGGATCGGTTGGCCTGTCACGGTGGTGTCTCGCGTCTTGTCGGTCGCGTGCGGGGTTGTCCTGCTCTGGCGGGTGATCCGTTTCCTGCAATGGAGCCTGAGCCCGTCACCATTGCAGCTGATCCTGTCCGCTTTGTTTTTCGCGACACTTCCACCAGTGGCCATGTGGGCCACGTCGGGCCTGGCCACCATGCCCTGTGCGCTGCTCATTTTCCTGACGTTCGAGTTCGTTCTCGCCGGCCCGAGGTCTCCGCGCCCGGTGGCCGGCGCGGTCGCATCAGCGCTGCTCGTCCTTGTGCGCGTCGACGGCATGATCTGGGTCGGAGGCGTGATCGTATTGGCCGTGCTCGTCGCCCTGGTGAGGCGAGACAAGACCGCTGTCAAGCCCATTGCAGTGTGCGCGGCCGTTGCCGCGATCACCCTTCTGGGTCTGACGTGTTTTCGATTGGCCTACCACGGGTGGCTCCTGCC
>CAYOGX010000279.1:0-6274 GCA_964403235.1 uncultured Planctomycetales bacterium
TTCCTCTGGACACTCGGTGTTCCCCGGCGCCTGGCCGCGGCATCCCCGCTCGCCCACCTCGAACGGCTGGTCGACCGGGATCGGGTTGTCGTAGTAGGTGAAATGCGCCTCCCGGTGGCTCTCCCGTTCCCGCCCATCCAGCGCCGCCAGCCAGCCCTTGTACATCACCAGGCCCGTTTGCGCCGCCGCCTGCCGCGCCCCCTCCTGGTTGCCTTTCTCTGATGCTTTGTGCATCTCGGTCCGGGCGATCCGTTCGCGCTCGAATTTGCTCTTGCGCACGTCAAACACGTTCGAGATCCGCGTCTCGATCTCGTCTCGCACCCGGTCCACCGACCAGCCGCCATCCCGGTCCGCCTCCTGGAGGATGTCTCGCAGCGCCGCCGCCATCTGTTCCTGGGTCGTCTCGTTAATGTCGCTGGCGAACCGGATCCGCATCTCCAGGATCGCCCGCTGCACACGCGGATCGCCCATGTCGAACGGCGTGTCCAGGTCGAACCGCGCCATCTCGGCCTGGCCCGAGGCCCGCACCACGTCAGTGTAGAAAATCTCATAGGTCAGCGCAAACCACGCATCCCACTCGGCCTTGTCAAAGAACTCATCGACCGAGGTCGGGTAGCCTGGTGGTCGCTCCTGTTTAGGCTGCGCCAAATAGTCGACCATCTTGCGTGCTACCGTCGCCGCCTTGCCCTCTTGCAACGCCTCAAGTACCGCCTCCTGCTGCTTGCCAAAATCGGCCAGGAGCTTGGCCGCCATCCTGCGCTCGTGCGGCATATAGCGCGCCGTACGTTCTCGCCACAGCGCCTTGTGTTGTGGCGTTCCGTATTCCGGCACCGCCGCTTTGGTCACCGCGCTCGTCGCCGCGCGCTCTTCTGGCGCAGCCGTTGCCTCTGTGACCGGCACCAGGCTGAATCCAACATATCCCACATCGCCGCCAGCAACCTCACCGATCCCTAACCCCAGCCGTTCGTCTAGTACATTGAACGGCACGCCCATCTCCCACAACTGGCGCGCTTGCGCGATCTTGGGGCCATTGTCCTGTTGGAGCGCGCCCACGCCGCTGGTGTCGGTCACGATCCGCTCGCCAGGCCGAAGCATCTTGCGCCGCTTGCCGAAAAAAGCCGTTAGGGTGCTGTCCCGTCGCCGGATCAGCCCCATTACCGTCATCGTCCAGAACCAGCGGTGTGCTTTTTCAAAATTCTCGAACGTGTCCCGTCCGTACCCCATCACCTCGTCCGGCACGCCGTACAGCCCGCCCACCTCGTCGCGGCTCATTTCGCGCTGCTGTACCCACTCCAGGTCTTTAGGCGGCCAGGAGAACATCTTGATGTCCGTCACCCCGTCCTCGAGCACGATCGGCAAATGCCAGTTCTCGTACCCCTGAAATTTCTGCAACAACTTTTGCTCGTATCCCTCGCGCTCAGTCGGCGTCAGGCCCTGCGGCGCCACCAGCGCATAATCGGGCCGCGCGCTGTGCTTAAAAAATGTCTTGGCCCAGCTCTGAGCAAATATGTCGATCGTGATCGAGCTGCGGATCGCCCTGGCCGGGTTCAGGCCCCGCCACGGGTTCAACGGGTTGGGAAATTTGCTTTGGCACATCTCTTGCGCGTCGATCTCGATCTGTGCCTCGTCCGTGCTGCCTCGTGTCGGGTCATACAGATATTTGAGCACCGTCGGATAGTGCAGCCCTCGCTCGGCATCCGGCACGATCCCCACCAGGTCGGGCCGACGCGGCCAGATCTCGACCGGATTGCCGCGCCCGTCTGGCACGAATTGGAAAAACGACTCGCCGCCGATCAACATGTGCACGCACCACAGGCCCCACAGGTCGGCGGGCGTCAACTCGTCATTCACGTACGCGAACAGCTCGGTCAGCGGATGATTGGCCAGCGTCTCACCGTCGGCATCCACCACCACCACCGGCAGCGGCGCCATCGCCTCAGTGATGACGTTCACCGCTTTTTTGACCCACACGTAGGCGGAGTAGGCGCGCGCATAATCGACGAAACTATCTAACTCGGCCTCGACCCGATCCGCGCTGCTCTGGCTCAGCACGTGCACCCGATCCCGCAGGTGCACCGGGAGGTGTGTGGTCGTGCCTTTCATCAGGTTTTGTACCCTACTCCACAGGTCGCCCACGCCTCGCCTCCAAATATCCCAGCCGCACCGTCTGCGCCGCTATCACGACGCCACGCACCACCGCCCCGGCCGCATAGCCGACGGCATAAAACGGTATCAATGCCAGCTCAATCAGTCTCTCGCGCATTCCCTGCCCCGCCGTACAAATAGGCAAATGCAATCTCGCGCATATCGTCGAGGTGCTTTTGCGTCGCCGCGAGCGCGCCAGCACTGCCCGTGCCCTCGGTCGGTCGCAGTCCGCACCGCCACAGCTCATCGATCAACTTCTGAGCATCGTCATAGCTGAGTGAAAAGGTCGGCAGCTCGGATACACCAACATCATCTTTTGACTCCATAACAACAGGCTGCGCAAAATAATGTTCACCCGTTCCTAGTCCTTGCACTAGCCAAAAATCAATCAATCGGCGCATCGGAGACCGCTCTACAACGACATCAAGCCTCTCTCGCATCATTCCTCCTGGTCATACAATCGCGCTTGGTCGACCAAACATAGCTATCTCCTTGCCCGCAGCCACGCCCAGTAACTCAGCGCGTCCGGCCCGTGGTCGTCGGTTTTGACCGGCTGTTCGTCCGGATCCCGTCCCGCCTTGCCCTGCGGGTACTGGTAGCCCTCTGTCATCTCGCGGATGAAATTCTCGCACCGTGGATGCACCCGCAGGTACACGTCGCCCTCTGCTGTGCGAAACAGCCGCCGCACCACATTGATCCCCTCGATAATCTTGCGCGTCGCGCCCCTGGCCACCACGTCCGCCTGGCGCCACGCCGCCGCCAGTGTCGCCGCGCTGGGATCCCCAACGGCGAT
Source organism: uncultured Planctomycetales bacterium (assembly GCA_964403235.1). Taxonomy (GTDB): domain Bacteria; phylum Planctomycetota; class Phycisphaerae; order UBA1845; family JAFGLZ01; genus JAFGLZ01. Next base: position 2,939 of record CAYOGX010000279.1, read on the forward strand.
CTCGATCTGATCGAGCGGCTCTCTCTTGTCCCCGGCCCGTTTGCGGTGGTTGGCCACCCGCGCCTTGGCCTCGCGTACGCACGTCGCCGGCTGATGCCTGCTGTGGTACTGTTCGTCGAAAATGTCGATCGACGCGTCCTTGCGCTGGATAAACAGGAACACACGCGGGTTGGTGAATCCGTCGTCGTATGCCACCTCGATCAGCCTCGTCTCGGGATCGTACTCGGCCTTGACCGTGATATTGTCCGGCCCGAATGTCTCGTACACCAGCCCCTCCGTAAACTGGACGATCTTGCCGTCCAGTTCCTGCTCGCGCATCTTGCCCACGTACGTCGCCAGCATCGACGCATAGAACAGCGGGTCCAGGTTGTGCCGGTTGTCGTGGATGCTGGCGAAAAAGTGCGCGTAGAGCTCGCCTTCGTAGCCCTCTTCCCGCAGCGCTTGCTCTACATCCTCGGGCACGTCGTTCTCGACAAACAGCTTGTTGGTCCAGTGCGACATCCCGCGCGGTGTGAACGTCGCCCACGCCGAAGGCGACGGCGAGATCCGCACCCCGCCGATTGCCAGGCGCCACCCCATCCCGCTTTTGTCCCGGCTCGCCTCGTCGTACCACAACCAGTTGATGTTCGGCCCGCGTGCGCTGTCCGGGTCTTTCAACCCCTTGCAATAGACCGTTGCCCCCGAATCGAAATGCAGTGTGAACGCCTGGCTCGGCTCCCATTCGTCCTCGCCCCGATATCGATCCCGTTCCGAGACGTGCTGCCACGGTATCCACGTTTTGAACTCGGGCCACGTGCTGAACTTGAAATTCTCGAAATCGGGGTTGATCACTGCCCCGTCCAACCCCTGCCGGATGCGACACAGTGCCTCCTGTGCCCCGGCCGTGGTCTTGCCCGAGCCGCGCCCCCCAAACAGGCCGCGAAACCGGGCTCCACTGTCGTGGAACCTGGTCTGTCCAGCCCCTGGCCGGTATGGATGTCCGTCTAGCCTCGGAAACCACCGCGCATCTCCAATCCACGCTCGCTCTGACAATTCACGCCGCGCCGCCGTCCGTATCCTCTCCTGCAGCGCCGTCCTCGCTATCGCCAACGAGGAGCTGCTCGAGCTGCTCATTGCTCAATCCGCTCAAGAACTGATTGACCACCCGGTCGCCGCCGCTTTCTGGCGTTGGCTGCAGCTTGCTCGCCGTCTCTGGCTCGGCCCACCTCATCAACGTGTCGGCGGCCTTGATCCGGTTGCCGCCCGCCTCGTCGTTCTGCATCACGTCCGCGAGCTCCTGTGGCGCGTCCGCTGCGTGCCTGGCCACGCTCTGCCGCCGCTGCCGTCGATAGTACGCCTCGATCCGCGCCGTCTCGTCGTCCATCCACTCGAGCGCGCGCTGGTAACACGCCTCGTACGCCTCGGCGATCAGCTCCTGGTGCCGCCATTTCTGGTACCAGATTGTTTCGCTGCATACGTCCTCCTGGCCAAACACCTCGGACAGCGGCTGCTCGTTGGCACGCGCGAACGCCAACTTGATCACCGTGGTCCGCTTTTTGCGCGCCCAGCGCCCCCGGATCCGCCGCAGCAGCGTTTTGAGCTCGTCTGTCAGCCACTCGTTACATTCCTCCGGCAGAGGAATCGTCATTCGATTCTACCTTCCGCCACACCCGCACGTAATGTTGTATCGTCTTGTCATACACCCGATGGCTGGTCAATACGCCCTGCTCTACCAACTTGTTCAGCCGCGAGGCCGCTGTCGTGTCGGTCACCCCGGTCCGTAGCGCATACTCCTGCGCCGTAATGTCCGACGCCATGCGCAACGGCGGCGACGTCAGCTCGATAATCTCGTCCAGGATGTCCCGTTTGCGGTCCTCGTCCATTACAGCGTCTCCTTTGTGCGCAGATCCAGCGTCTTCACAAATGGATATGTCTGCACCAACTGGCCATAGGCAATCTCGAAACAAACCAGACCATGCGTCTGCAAATAGGCCGACCGTGTCGCCTGGTGGCCGTGATCGCCCATGCCGCAGTACGATGGCAGTAGGCACATGTCGAACTGACAATACTGGCCACCGAGAGACTCGCGAATCGTCTCCCACACCCAACTGTGATAGTGGCCGCGCAGCACCAGCCGCGCCGGTTGCCGACCCGCCTTCCACTCGGTCGCGATCAAGCTCTTGAGATAGTAGCGGACCTGGTTGCCGCGCGTCCAATCCCGTATCCCCGCCCCTGGCCCGTGGTGCGCATAATCGATCGTCACCCCGCCCAGGTCTAGCAGGCCGTGGTATGGCGGTTGGATGTCCCGGTCTGGATGCCGTTCCATCAAGATCTTGGACACCAACACCTCTGACGATCCTTCTCCAAATACGTGGCTGCCCGTCCCTTTGGCCAGCCGCATCGCCGTCACATTCTCATATTCCAGCCACGGCGCCAGGTTGTCGACCGCGATCAAAAATTGGTCGGCCAGCCGGTCCGACACGAACAGGTTTGGGTATTTGACCCCCTGCGTCAGGTCGCCGCAGTGCAGAACGGCAATGTCGTCCCCCGCGGCCAGCTCTATCGTTTTGTCAATGTGCGATCGGTACAATTCCCACAAATAGGTTTGCGTCTTGGTCGGCGAGGGCTGCCACAACTCCATGTTGCCCTCGGCGTCCTCTCTCAGCAGCTCGGTCTCTGGATTCAGCAAGCCGACCTGACTACCCCCGTGCGAGTCAGCCATCGCCACCAGGATCCGCCGCTCAGTCATTCACCAGCGCCTTCCCAAGGTACTTGGACCGCATATGTCGTCCATCGCGCCAGCGCAGGTACCGGTACGGTCGGCCTTTGATCTCTTTGATCTCGACCCACGCCCCTGCCGGCGCGCCATCGGGCAGCGCTGTCCCCGCTCCAGGCCCCCCGCCGCCCTGGCGAATCATCTCGTCGATGAACGCCTGTAGCTTTTCGGCATCCGTAAGATCGTTGACGGCCTTGTCCAGCGCATCGGCATAGTCTGCGTATATCGCTTGCAGGTCCATCCTACAGGTCATACAATACCTCTTGGTTGACCACTATGGATCCACATCGATCAAAAGCTTGGCTTCCAAATCGTTGCCGCCGACCGTAAACTGCACCCGCACCCTGTACGTGTGGCCTCGTTTCCATCCAGAAATCTCGGGTAGCGTGATCACATCCCCAGCCGCTGTCGGGTCGCTGCCATCGGTCAATGTGTTGGTTACATCCGCTTCATTGTTGGACAAGTCCTCAATAATCAGCGACAATCCTGTCGGGCTCGATCCCCAGGGCGTGCTCGTGATCGTCCAGTTAACCGCCTCGTTCTCGCCAACGTATTGCCGGCCCTCTGCAACCTCTAAATCG
>CAYOGX010000280.1:0-6262 GCA_964403235.1 uncultured Planctomycetales bacterium
TTGTGAGCTGCTCACCCAGGCCCTGCTCTTGGGTACCCGCGTTCGGTTCGCCAGCGGACAGGTCGGTACCCCTTGCCTCGATCTGCCGTTTGAGTCGCATGTAGGTTCCGTTGGCGGGGTCGAGATCGACGGCCATTTCGATCAGCGACGCGGCTTGGGCGTATTTGCCCAGAACGTAGTAGGCCCTGGCGGCCAGGTAATACCAGTCGTCGCGGTCGGGCCGCTGCGACGCGGCCAGCGAGAACAACCGACCGGCCTCGTCCATCTCGCCTCGCTTGACCAACAGTCGGCCCAACGCCACCTGCGTCTCCGGACTGACCAGCTCGGCATACGAGATCGCCTGCGCCCGATCGATCCTTAACGCCAGTGCCATCTGCTCGTCGGCCTTGTCCGGCTTGTTGCTCCGGCTGAACGCGGCCGCCAGAACCAGGTGATACTCCGGCGCGGGCGACAGATTCGCTTGCCCGCGCAATCCTATCGCCACGCGGACAAGAGCAGCGGCCGATTCGACGTTGCCCTGCCTCAGCTCCATCAGGCCCATCTGAAAACACACTGCCGGCTCGTCCGGATCCAATTCATACGCCCGGCGGGTGACCTGCGCCGCCAACGGCAACTTACCCAGTTGCATCAAGACGTACCCGAGCATCAGATGCCCCGCCGAAAAGTTCGGGTCCGCCTCGACCACCTCCTGCAGCAGCTTGCTCGCCTCTTCCAGCTTGCTGTCGCGAAGCAGCTCCTCGCTTCGGCGGACCTTCTCGAGCGAGGCCATCCGGACGTCTTCTTGCCGCTCCAGCTCATCAATATTGACGACGGGTTGGCCCAGCCCCACCAGATTGCGGATGACCATCACCCCCGCGATCGCCACCACCACGAACAGCCCGGCGACGATCAACAGGCCGGTGCGCCCGCCCGCGCTGCTCGATGATCCAGGCTCCGGCCTTGCTTCTCGCTTGCGCGTCGCACGCGCCATCTGGTCACACTCCTGCGCTCACCCGGGTGATCGGGGCGGTCCGATGTTTGTCACGCCCGCGTATCCATCAACCCTCGGGGACGCGCCACCGCGCCAGGCCGAAGGATGCCCGAACAATGTGCTTACCCGCTCAGTCGAACAGGCCCTTCACGTCCCCGTCGTCGGTCAGGTCCATGACCGCGGCCCGCGACCGTCCGGCCACCGGCGACATCGGTTTGACCGCGCCGAGCTGGACAATCAGGAACCCCGCCCCCGCCGCCACGCGCACGTCCTCGACGGGCAGGACGAAATCATAGGGCCGGCCCAACAGATCAGGATCGTGGGACAGCGACCGGACCGTCTTGGCCATGCATACCGACAGGTCCTGCCAGCCCAGCTGGGTGTAGTGCTCCATGGCCGCCGACGCCCGCGGCGAGTACTCGACCCGCCCCGCGTTGTACAGCGTGGTGGCGATCGTCTCGATCTTCTTGGCGATCGGCCAGCTCGACTCGTACAGATAGCTGAACGTCGTGGTCTGGTCCTCGCACGCGTCCACGACGGCCTGAGCCAGCTCGACCGCCCCGGCGCCGCCCTGGTCGCGATAGTCCGCGATGACTCCCGCACTGGCCCCGCTTACCTCTGTCACCGACTTCAGGGCCGACAACTCCTCCTCACCATCCGCCTCTTTCCGCAGGATCACCACCACGCACGGCAGCCCGAAATACCGAACGTTCTCCAAATGCTTGGCCAGATTGGCCGCGCCCTCTTTGACCGCCTGGACGCTGGGCTCGGCCAGGCGCGGGTCCCCCGGCCCGCGGTACCGGCTGCTTTGAAACTTCACACCCCCCACCGTTGCGATCAGCACCGCCGCGTCCGGCACCAGCCCGCTCGCGCGGCACTTGATGTCGCAGAACTTCTCCAATCCGAGCTCCGCCCCGCCCTCGGACGCGGTGATCACGTAGTCGCAACACGTCAGGGCGACCTTGTCCGCCAAGACACTGCCGCTTCCGTGGCTCAGGTCGATGGCCGATGAACCGTGAACGAACACCGGCGCCCCGCCTAACGTCTGCATCAGGTTCGGGCGGAGTGCATCACGCAGCAACGCCGCCATCGCCCCGTCCGCCCGGATCGCTTCGGCGAAAACCGGCAGCTCGTTGTGCGTGTACCCCACGACGATTCGGGCCAATCGCCGACGCAGATCCGCTGGCGACCCCGACAGCGTCAACACCGACATCACTTCGCTGCTGGGCGTCAGGTCGAACCCGCTCTCACGCGGCACGCCCCCGCCGCCCAAGCCCACGACCATCTGCCCCAACGCCGTGTCCAGCACCTCTTGGCACCGCCGCCAGGCCATCCGACGCGTGTCCAGGCCATCCGGTCCCGCCCGAACCAGCATCGCATCCGCCATCGAGCTCAGCAGCGCATGCGCCGACGCCACCGCGTGCAGATCGCCCGTCAGATGCAACGCCACCCGATCGCGCGGCGCCACCTGACATCGACCCGCGCCCGTCCCCATCCGTCCGCCCGTCAGCACCACCCCCAGCGACGGCTGGGTCAGGCAGCACGCGGACTGCTTGGACAGCGACAGGAGCGCCTCTGCCAGGGCGATGACCGTGACGGCGGGGTCTTCCCAGGCTGGCATGGGCGTCATGGAGGTCACGTGGACGTAGCGGCCTTTCGGCCGATCGGCCAGCCGGTCGATCACGTCCAACGACACCTTGGCCACGTGCGGGCCGTGCGGTTCCACCTCGTCCGGCGCCAGGCCGATCGCGCCCGCCACCTCTCGAATGTCGCGTAGCGTTGCCGCCCGGGCGAACGCCTCGTCGGTCCTACCCGTGCCTTGTGCGTCCCCGCCCCTGACTGTTTCTACCGAGTTCTTGGCCATCGCGTCGCCAGCTCCTTGTCATTCGATGGCCCGCGCCATGCCGCGGTCGCCGCTGACGCGTGTCCGGACCGCGTCGTCATGAATGCGGATCTGTGTTTATCACTTGGCGGCACGGGTCGTCGTCGGCTTGGACGCCGGTTGACTGCTCGTCGCCGATTTGGGTGCGGGCCGGACCGACGGCGCCGATGCCGATTTGGGCTTCGACGGGGTCTGGGTGGGGGCCGGTGCCTTGGGCGTTGGCTTCGACGCGGGCGCTGGCGGGGCCGGTTTCGGCTTCGATGGCGGGGCGGCCTTCTTGACCGGCTTGGCGGCAGGTGGCGCGGGCGCGGGCCGCGTCGACGGCTTGGGTGGCTTCGCTACCGGCCGAACCGCTGGCTTCGACGCGGGCCGTGTCGGCCCCGGGCGCGTAACGGCCACCGCCGGGGGCGGCTTCGCGCCCTTCGGCATCACCGGCGCCAGATCCACCCCGTAGATCCGCCACCGGTTCGACTCCTTGGCCAACTTGACAATGATCTGGGTCTCGAACGCGTCCTTCTTGGCCGTCAGATTGACCGTGGCCTTCGCCGGCCCGGTCGGGTCCGACTTGTCAATCGATTCCTGCCACGACGCCCGCCGCTCCAGGCCCATCCCGCCGACGTAGTACCCCAGCATCCTGGCCCACGGCAGCACCGTGCGAAGGACCAGCCGGTTCCTGACCGTGTCGTTCTTGATAGGCGTCCCCATCTTCACGTAGACGTCCACAATCGCTTCCGGAGCTGCCAGCGCCAACTGAATCTCCTGCACCCGCCGGACACCCTCAACCTGCTCCTGACGAACCGGCGCGTCCGCCACCTCGTATAGGTCCTCCACGCTCCGCAGCAACACGTAGACGACGTCGCGCGGGCTGGCCTTCTCGTCCAGACGAACACCATAGTATTCCGCCGTCGCCACGCCGTAATGCCGGACGAGCTCCCGGGGCGCCGCCATGTCTTTGTCCCTGACCACCAGCCTGACCAACACCATCGGTATCGCCAGCGCCACCGGAACCAGCACGATCACGAGAATTGTCTTGACCGACATGTCTGACCTTTTCTAACGCGCTTTATGGGCCTTGCCAACGCCCTCGATGGGGGCTCCAAACGCCCCTTCGCGAGCATCGTACGCGCGAACGTAGGCTCGCAGTTTATGGCCAAACCCGACCCGTTGCAATGCCTCTGTGCGCCCGTGCGCCCCGGGGCATATCACGGGTCGGTCCGCAAGACCCCCGACTATGTACACCTTGTTGGGTGGTCCCGTCAACCGACGGTTCGGTCGAGGGACCGCCTGTGCTCGGTCTTGCAACCGGACCGCAGTGCGTAGACCATACCCATCTCCCCGGAGACCGGTCCGGTGCGATGCGCTCGGTGCCGGCCGGCCGCCGAACGTCAGGAGACGCCGTCGAATGCACGTTTACGGCCTGCACATCGTCGACCTGATCACCCTCGTGGCCATTCTGGCGACCATCGTCTACGTCGGGTTTCGCGCCCACCGCCAGGTTCACAGCATGGGCGACTATATCATCGGGCGCCGCCGGTTCGGCAAGGTCTTCATGATCATGCACGCCTTCGGCACGGGCACGCACACCGACCAGGCGGTGATCGTCGCCGGCCAGTCCTACGCGCACGGGCTCAGCGGCATCTGGGCCCAATGGTTGTGGCTGTTCTGCACGCCCTTCTACTGGCTCATCGCGCCGATCTTCCGGCGCATGCGGTACCTGACCACCGCCGACTACTTCCGCGAACGCTTCCACGGCGGCATGGAGGTCGCCTTCGTCATCATGGGCATCCTCGTGCTCACCGTCGACATGGGCGTCATGCTCCTGGGCCAGGGCAAGATCATCCACTCGGTCACGGGCGGCGAGGTCCCGATCGCGACCGCCATCTTCATCATGGTCGCTCTGTTCCTGTTTTACGGCGTCAGCGGCGGGCTCATCGCCGCCATCGTCACCGATTTCATCCAGGGCTTCTTCATCGTCATCATGTCGTTCGTCATGATCCCGATCGCCCTGGTCAAGGTGGGCGGCTTTGGTGGGCTGCACGACAAGTTGCCGGCCGACATGTTCAGCCTGGTCGCCACCGGCAAGTACACGCTGTTCTACATCGTCATGATATCGCTGAACGCCCTGGTCAACATCGTCGCCCAGCCCCACACCATGGGCAACTGCGCGGCCGGCAAGACCGAGTTCGAGGGCCGCGTCGGGTTCTGCTTCGGCACGTTCATCAAACGCATATGCACGGTCTGGTGGGCCTTTACCGGTCTGTTCGCGGTGATCCTGTATCCGCACATCGCCGATCATCCCGAACTCGCCTTCGGCACGTGCGTCCAGGAACTGTTACCCATCGGCCTGACCGGCCTGATGCTGGCCAGCATGATGGCGGCCATGATGTCCAGTTGCGACTCGCTCATGATCGCCATGTCCGGGCTGTTCACGCGGAACGTCTACCAACGCTATCTCGTCAAGGGCCGCGACGAACGTCACTACCTGGTCGTGATCCGCGTCGTGTCGATCATGGTCGTCGGTTTGGGCCTGGCCTGGGCATTCTATTTCGACGACCTGTTCCACGGCCTGGAACTGTTCTGGAAACTCAGCGCCCTGATCGGCACCGCGTTCTGGCTGGGATTGCTCTGGCGACGGGCCAATCGGTATGGCGCGTGGGCGGCCTTCCTGACCGCGGCCCTCGTCTACATCTGCACGAATAAGGGCTGGCTACCCTTACCGCCCTACACGCCCGAAGCCTTCGACAACTGGGGGGCAGCCCTGATTGAAGAGAAGAGGGAGGCCGAAAGCGCTCCGACCCAGCGCTCCAGCGACACGAGCAGACCCGCATGCCAAACCGAACCCAACAGCGCTGACGACCGTCTTGAGGCAGTCAGGCGGACCAAGCTGCCTAAGCCAGAAAGGTGGGCTAAGCTCTATGAGAAGGAGGCCCTCAACTTCTGGCCCCTGAACCGAGGCACCCCCGACGCGTGGTCCTATCTGTTCTATCTTTCGGTGGGGTTTGCGATGGGAATCGTCGTGACCTTGATCACGCCGCCCGAGCCGCCCGAGAAGATCCGCAAGTTCTTCACGTTGATCAGCACGCCCGTCGGACGCGAGGACGAGCTCCGCGCCAACGGCATCGAGATCCTCCACGAAGGAGACCGGGACTGATGGCCAGCCAAGATCCCAGCCCGACCGGCCGACCGGCACTCGACGAACGGACGCGAGGGTTCTGCGGATGGGGCGTCTTCGCCCCCCACAAGCAGACGTGGCTGGGGTTCGGCCTGGCCTGGATCTGTGTCGCAGCCATCATCTGGCTGACCGCCGTCTTCGCCAAGATCGGCGGGTAGATTGGTGTCTCAAGCAGGCGTACTTGTCAGAGAAACTATGAAGTAAGCCAACCCCGGCTTCGGTAGTCTTTGGATTGTAT
>CAYOGX010000281.1:0-6247 GCA_964403235.1 uncultured Planctomycetales bacterium
TACTACAAGCTGGTCATGGACGAGAACGGTCGCGGCACGGGACGGTTCGAGCGGCACGACATCTCGCCGCGCCCAAACACGCACGGCATGGGCGTGGGCGACATCAACGGCAACGGCCGGCCGGACGTCGTGCTGGGCAACGGTTGGCTCGAGGCCCCCGCCGATCCGTCCGACGTCCCGTGGACGTTTCACGCCGAGTTCGACCTGGCCTCGGCCAGCATGCCCGTCCTCGTGCACGACGTGAACGGTAACGGGGTGGCCGACCTGATCGTCGGGCAGGGACACGAATACGGCCTGGCGTGGTGGGAGCAAGGCAGGGACGCGTCGGGCCGACGCACCTGGACCAAGCACGACATCGACACGACCGCCTCGCAGTATCACACGTTGGAACTGGTCGACATCGACAACGACGGCGAGCTCGAGCTCGTCACCGGGAAGCGTTACCGCGCGCACAACGGCAACGATCCCGGCTCGGCCGACCCGGTGGGCGTGTACTACTTCAAGATCGACGGCGGGCGGTTCGTCAAGCACGTCATCGACTCCGGTGCGGTGCCGGGCCACAGCGGCTGCGGCATCGACTTCGCCGTGGCCGACCTGGACGGGAATGGCTGGCTGGACATCGTCGCGCCGGGCAAGGACGGGTTGTACCTGTTCCGCAACCTGGGCAACCAGGGATAGGCCAAGCGGCACAACCAAGCGGCGTGACCGGGTGGCACGACCAAGCGGTGCGACCGGGTGGCACGGTCAAGCGAAGCCGCGGAACGCGGCGCAGCTTGGCCGTGACGTTGGTCGCGAAGAACACGGCCAAGCTTCGCTTGACCGTGCCACCCCGGCACAAGCAAGACCGTCGGCGAGCGCTGTGTCGCATACCCATTGGATTGAACCATGGACGACGCGGTCGCCCGAATCCTGGATGCCAACCTGAACCGCGCCCGCGAGGCGTTGCGGGTGGTCGAGGAGGCGGTCCGCTTCGGCGCCGACGACGCGGACCTGACCGCCGCGCTGAAACAGGCGCGTCATGACCTGGGCGCCGCGGTCGGTCGGCTCGATGCCGATGCCCTGCTGGCCGCCCGCGACACGGCCGGTGACGTGGGCACGACGATCGATACCGAATCGGAACGCGACCGCGGGTCTACCGACGATGTGGTCGTGTCCGCGTTCAAGCGCCTGACCGAGGCGCTGCGGGTATTGGCGGAATACGGCAAGACCGTCGATGCCGGATTCGCGGCCGCCATAGAGCAGTTGCGCTACCGCTGCTACGATTTGGAGGCGCGCGTTCGGTTCGAGCCGTGGCGCCGCCAGCGCTTCGCCGACGTGCGGCTGTACGTGTTGCTCACCGAGTCGCTGTGCAGCGGCGACTGGCTGAAGGTGGCCGAGCAGGCCATCGACGGCGGCGCAGATGCCCTCCAGCTCCGTGAGAAGGATCTACCCGATGCCGAGCTGCTGCGGCGGGCGCATGCCCTTCGGGAATTGACCCGCCGTCGCGACGCGCTGCTCATCATCAACGACCGGCCTGACATTGCCCGCCTTGTCGACGCCGACGGCGTCCACGTCGGCCAGGACGACCTGCCCGTCGCGGCTGCGCGCCGGATCGTCGGCCGGCGGATCATCGTTGGCAAGAGCACGCACACGCTCGACCAGGCACGGGCCGCCCTGGCCGAACGGCCCGACTACGTCGCCGTCGGCCCCATGTTCAGTTCGACCACCAAGCCCCAGGATCATATCGCCGGTCCGGAGACGTTGGCGGCCGTCCTGGCCGAGACCGATCTGCCCTGTGTCGCCATCGGCGGCATCACTGCGCAGAACGTTGGCGAACTAACCGCCGTCGGCTGCCGCTGCATCGCCGTGTGCAGCGCCGTGGTCAGTGAGCCCGACGTCCGTAGCGCGGCCGAAGCACTTCGGCGCGCGATCGATTAGTAGGAAACCGCTCCCTCACGGTCGCGGCTCTGAGTGGTCAGTGCGCGCAGGAGCTGGACGGTTCGCTCGGTGGCGCCTTGATTGGCCAGCAGGACCTGGCGGGCGGATTGGCCCACGGTCTGACGTGACCGCTCGTCCTGCAACAATCGTTGGATTGCGCCGGCGAGGTGCTCGGCCGCCCCTGCGTCGTCGACGGTCTTGTCGATCTGAACGATCCCGCCGCCGTCGAGCAGGGCCCGGACCGGCTCGGCGAAGTTGTAGACGCTGGGTCCGACGACCATGGGCCTGGCCAGGCCGGCGACCTCGAGGACGTCCGAGCCACCGAGCGGCACCATGGTTCGGCCCACGAAGATCACATCGGACAGGGCGTAGAACTTGCCCAGCTCGCCCATCGTGTCGCCCAGGAAGACGCGGACGCCGTTTCGCTCAGCGTCGCGCGCTGGGGCGGCGCTTCGACGAACGAACGGCAGCCGGCGCTTCTCGATCTCGGCGGCGGCCTCGTCGAAACGCTCGGGTTTTCGCGGGATGATGGCCAGTTGGAGATCGGACACGTCCTCGCGCAGCCGCAGGTAGGCTTCGAGGATGACGGCCTCCTCGCCCGGACCGGTGCAACCGCACACCCACAGCGGTCGGTCGCCGTCGATGCCCATCTCGTCGGCCAGCTCGTCTTGGCCGTCCACGCGGTCGGTGACGGCGGCCGAGTCGTACTTCATCGTACCGGTCACGTGAACGCGGTCGGGCGGCGTGCCGAGCGTTCGAAACCGTTCCGCGTAGGTTTCATCCTGCGCGCCGACGCACGCCAACCGGCTGAACATCCGCCGCGCGATCGAGCGGACCAATGGCTTGGAGAACCGACGCATACTCCGCTGCTCGGTGATGCGGCCGTTGGCGACCATCACGGGCACGCCGAGACGCGGGGCCACCTCCATGAGGTTCGGCCAGACCTCGAGCTCCATCAGCACGATGGCCGCCGGCCGCAGGCGTCGAATCGTCCGCGCTACCGCCCAACTGAGATCGAGCGGATAGCGGAAGACCAGCCGGTCGGCGTAGACCTGGCGGGCGCGGGCAAATCCCGTATCGGTGGTCGTTGAGATCACGACGGGCAGATCGGGCAGCTCCCGTTCGATCGCCGCCACGAACGTCCGCGTCGCGTTGACCTCGCCGACCGAGACCGCGTGGACCCAGATGCATCGATCGTCACCGGGCCGTCGTTCGACGCCGCCGAACCGATCGCCCCACCCCGTGCGGTTCTTGCCCAACACGAGCACGCGGTACAGCAGGATCGGCAAATACGCCAGCCCCGCGATGACATAGACCAGATCGAGCACGAAACGCATGGTCGCATCATAACCACCATAGACCGATCGGCAAGCCAGACCGCATCGCCGAAACGACCTCCCGAGCCGGATTGGCCGGCCCCATCGGACGGGTGCATCTTGATTTCAGTGGTGAGGGGTGGCACGGTCAAGCGAAGCCGAGGGACGAGGCTGAGCTTGGCCGTGAGGCCGTCCGCAGCCTTGACAACATGGCCAAGATCCGACCCTTGCGGGTCGTCCCCTGACCATGCCACACGAACGCGACGATTCCTCAGGATGCACCCCAGCGCGCAGACGCCTGTGCTTGATCCGGGGACGTTAGTGCGCTCAGGACAGGTTCTTGACGCGCTCGGGCCGGCCGGTCACGGCGGCCTCGAGGACCGCGCCCATGTAGTCGTCCACCGCCTCGGGTGACAGGGGGACGGGCATGTTTTCGAGCTTGCTTCGGAGTTGGGGGTTCTTGGCTGCCGACAGACAGCGCTGCACGTGCTCGTCGCCAAAGCCGGGCACGTCGGTTAGACGGGTCGGGAAGCCGACCTTGTCGGCCAGTGCGAGCATAGCCTCCGCCACGGCCAGGCCGAGGTCCCGGCCGTGCAAGGCCTCCGTGTCGCCCGGGAGATGTCCGGCGCGGGCATAGAGCCGCGCCAACTCCCGGAGCTGCCGCTCGCACGCCGGCGCGAATAAGACCAGGTAGTATGGATTCATGATGGCGACGGCCCGGCCGTGCGACAGGATGTCCACCATCGAGAACGAATTCAGGTGTGCCCCGCTTGTGCCGCCCGTCATGATCGCGTAGCCGCCCAGGTCGGTGCCCAGGCCCAGCGCGGTCCGGGCCTCCAGATCGTACGGTAAGTCGACGGCACCGCCCAGGTGCGTCACGATCAGATCGATCCCCGTCAGGGCGATGCGTTCGATCTTGTCGTAGTCCGGACTGCTTCCGGCGCCTAGGTAGACCTCCAACGAGTGGCCGATCCCGTCAAAACCGCCGTCGAGCGTGAACGCCCGGCCCATGCCGGTGGTCAGGGCGTAGTCGAACACGGCGCGCGACGGGACGATGGCGTCGTCGATGATCAGCTTCTTCTGCCCGAGCGCGAGGTCCGTGATGTTGCTGTACCGCGTCAGGTGGGCGGCCGACGACGAGGCCGTCATCACCGCCACGGTGGGTAGCAGCTCGACGTTCCGATCGGCCAGGGCCTGAGCGACCAGGCCGACGCCATAGTACTGCTCCAAATCGCCGCCGAGGCACCGCAGCACGACGGCCGCCTTGAGGGCGTCGATGGCAGAGCCGCCGCCGGCGACCACTGCGCAATCGACGTTGCCCGCGCGCGTGATCCCGTCGGCCATGGCCCGAACGTCCTCGATTGGCGCGTTGGGCCGGACCGCGTCCAGTACCGCAGACACCACCCCGCCCGCCGAGTGGACCGCCCGGTTGATCTGGTCGATCAAACCGGTCGATCGGGCCGTCTTGCCCGCGAACACGACCACGTTTTGACCGAAGCTGCCCACGTGCTCGGCCAGCCGGTCGGTTGCGCCGGAGCCGAAGGAATAGCGATCGCCCTTGAACGCCGTCAGCAATTCCGTTGCGCGATCTCGAAGCGAGTCATCCACGAGCCGTCCTCCAGACAACGACCGTCCCATCCGCGAACGAGCTGACGTGCCCCTGGCGACGGGTCCACAGCCTGCTGGGTGGGCGCGTGTTCCGTGACGGTGCCAACGGTGTGGCATGCCCGCTCGCGCCGGCAGTTTAGGGAAAGACGTGCTGGGAATCGAGCTAGTCCGTCTGAATTTGATCGATGGCCAGGCCCGCGCGTTTGACCAGCGATTCGTACGCGCCGTCGCGGAGCTCCTGGGCACGGCGCGTGTTGGGGTACTCGGACATGATCTGCCTGGCGACGGAGACGGCTTCGAGCCATCGCTGCTCCTGCACGGCCAGCTCGAACTGCACGGTCAGGTTGTCGAGCTTGTCGCGGAAGACCTCGCGGACGAGCTCGGTCAGCTCGTTGGCCTCGTCGGTGGCCAGGTACCCATCGAGCTCCCTGATCAGCTCGATGCTGCGGTCGACCTCCTTGCGCTCGGCCGCCTCGCGGAGTCGTCTCTTGAGCAGGTTCTTTCGCTCAGTGAAGCTGTTCTCCAGCCTGTCGGGCAACACGACGATCCGTTCGTGATCGGGGAACAGACCGAGCAGTCGCCGCACCTCGGCCCGGGCGCGCTCCCACTCACAGGAGGCGAAGAGCTCTTCGACCTGCTGGATGGCCATGTTGACCTTGCTCTCGACGGCATCGTGACGGCTCTCGTCGACCTCCTCTCGGAACCGTTCGGCCTCCTCGCGGTATCCGAAGCGGTTGGCCATCTGGTCAATCAGGGAGTAGGCGGCGTCCCAATCCTCACGGGTGATGTCCTCTCGGATGGCGGCGCGCACGGCCTCGCGCTCCTTCTCGCGATGGGCTAGCGACTTGGCCGCATCCGAGAGCTGGACGTTGCTGACGATCTGCGCGATCTGGGCGTGCTGCTGCTCGTGACGCGTCTGCTGGACCCGCAGCAAGTTGTGAATCGCCCGACGCGTCCGGTGCGTCTCCGCATGGATGTGAACCAACGCCACCATCAGACCGAAATACACCACCGCGCCCAGGATGCTCACCGCGCCGACCGCCACCAATCCCAACCCCGCCCCGAGCATGTCCTGGCGGGCGACAGCCACGTACACCCCGAAGATGATCAGCACGGCCCCGCCGATTGCCGCGACGTAGAGCACTATCCTGGCCGCACGTTGAAGCCATCCCAAACGGACTGAATCGTCGGACATCCTATGTCCCCGTCTCGGCGATCGACTGTGAACGAGGTTCCTTCCGGAGGCTGAAGGGATCTGACCAAACTGGACGTTAGTCTAACCCCTGGTGGGTCCCGTGTCAACTGTGAGCCGACCGGCTCCTCGAGGCGGGTGGAGATCGCTTATGTCGGATGGGTGGGCTCGGCGGGGGGGCTTTTTCCGGCCCGCCATCCGAAGGAACCGCACG
>CAYOGX010000282.1:0-6233 GCA_964403235.1 uncultured Planctomycetales bacterium
CGGCGGAGTTTGTCGAGGTTGTCGGGATCGTCGGTGAACATCTCCGGTTCGATGGGAATCTTCACATGGTCGTCTGGGGCTGAGAAGAGCACCGTCAGGGCCGTTATCCCCTCGCCGGGCAGTCGAGACCGCATGCCGGGCGTGATCAGCACCAAATGCTGCATCCACTGCGACGAGTACGACCCCAAGACCAACTGCGCTCATTGTTTCAAGCCGAAGGTCGATCCGCGGTTCCCGATGTTGGGCCGGCGGGTCTGCCCGCTGAACGTGCCGTGCGGACTGCACATCGTCGGCACGGAGCGGCACGAGGCCCGGCGGATCGACAACCAGCTCCGCGGACGATCAGGTCGTCAGGGCGATCCTGGCAGCAGCCGGTTCTTTCTGTCCCTGCAAGACGACCTGATGCGGCTGTTCATGGGCGAGAAGATGATCGCGTTGTTGGAGCGGCTGGGAATGACGGGGGGGATGGCCCTGGACGACAGGCACGTTAGCAAGGCGATCGAGCGGGCGCAGAAGAAGGTCGAGGAGCGGAACTTCGGGATCCGCAAGAACCTGCTCGAGTACGACGAGGTGTGGGACTACCAGCGGCGCGATTTCTACAAGCGGCGGCAGCGCGTGCTGGAGGGCGAGCGGCTCGAGGACCTGATCTGGGAAATGATCGACGAGACGATCGAGCAGGCGGTGGTGACGTTCCTCGATCCCGATTTCCGCCGCCAGTCCGTCGCCCAGTGGGCCCGGGAGAAGCTGGGGATTCCCATCGACGCGAGCCGCATCGAGGCGGACGACCTCGAGTTAGCGATCGAGAGCATCCGGGATCAGGCCCGCGAGGAGGCCCGCACGACGATCTCCCGATCGGTGGGCGAGTACATCGACCCCGAGCTCGACCGCAGCGAGTGGGACCTCCGTGGGCTGAGCAAGTGGGCCGTGCGATACGGCACCACCATCAGTCAGAACCAACTGAGACGAATGGAGGCGGAGGATATCGAGGAACTGGTCATGTCGGCGGCGGCCGATCAGATCGAAACGGCCGACCTGTCCGGCATGGAGCCGCTGTTGGACGCGAACTACCCGGTGTCCCGGCTGGCGGAATGGGCGCGGCTCCAGTTCGGTGTGGAGGTGCGCGAGGAGGACCTGACCGGTGGCGAGGGAGAGACCGGGTCCGCGACCCGCGCGATGCAACTCACTGTGCGTCAAGCTTACCGTCGGCGGGAGGTCACGTATCCGGTCGAGGAGCTGCTCGACGCGACGTTCGGTCCGGACGCCGTTGGCGACGGCGCCTACGCGGCCGACCGGATCGTCCGCTGGACCAATGCCAAGTTCAACGCGGGCTGGAAGATCGAGGACGTCCAGGGCAAGAACCCGCGCCAGCTCTATGAGGAGCTCGTCGCGCTGAACGAGGAATGGCTGGGCAACGGCCGGCTGGCGGAGGAGATCGACCGGGCCGTGGCAGAGCACGAGGGTGACGACCTGGTCGTCTGGGCCCGGCGGCGGTTCGGTGCCGCGCTCGAAAACGAGGACGAGCTTCTCGACGGCGAGGACGGCGACCCGCGGGAAGCGCTGATGCGGGCGGGCCGGCTGCTGCTGCGGTACGAGCTGACCCGACTGGAACAGGTGGTCCTGACCACGGTGTTGGACGACGAGTGGAAGGACCACATGTATGAGATGGACCTGCTCAAGTCGGCGATCGGGCTGCGGGGGTACGCGGAGAAGGACCCGAAGGTCGAGTACAAGCGCGAAGGCATGCGGATGTACGGCGAGATGATGGACCGGCTCCACGAGCGCGTGACGCAGACGATCTTCCGGGCTCGTCTGGGCGGCGGGGTGTCGAGCGCGTACCGGGGCATCGAGACGCACCACGACGAGGCCACCAACGTCGGGTTCAGCGAGGCCCAGGCCGAGGGGCTCGGCCCACAGGGCGAGGCCGCCAGACCGCAGACCTTCCGCCGGGAAAAGCCCAAGGTCGGGCGAAACGACCCCTGCCCCTGCGGCAGCGGCAAGAAATACAAGAAGTGCTGCGGCCGATAGGCCACAACGCGCCCCCATAGGGTATGTCGGGTGGCACGGTCAAGCGAAGCCGACTCGCGAGGCTGAGCTTGGCCGTGAGGCACGCGAGCCTTCCAGTGCGAAGGAGCAGGCATGGCCAAAGACGCCGGTTGGTTCCGCGAACGGTTCCTCGGCAAGAAGCGCCGCGAACAGCAGCACGCCAAGATGCTGCCCAGCGAGGACGATCCGCCCCTGCCCGACCCGGTCGACCCGATCAAGACCGACCACGCCAAGCCCCGTCGCAACGACCCCTGCCCGCTCGGCAAGACGGGCCCGGGTGGCAAGGTCCTCAAATTCAAGCAGTGCTGCGGCAAGGCGGGTCACGACCACTGCGTCGAGCTCGAGAAATAACAGGAAGGCAAGCAGTGACGGGTCGGCCATCGCGACGTACGGCGCATCGGTTTGTGGCGTGCGGTAGGCGGACGGATCGGGTGGCCTGCCCACTCTGTAAGCGAACCTGCCACCCGACCGCGACTGACATCGATCACGGGCAGAACGCGTACCACGGGGACGAGTGGTAGCCCTATCCCCCGAGGTGCGGGTGGGCGCTTAGGCTTGCCCGCTCGCCTACCCTATAGGCCGAGACTGGGGCCATAGGCGAGCGCCATGGGCCGAGGGGCTATCCCAATGGGGCATGCCCGGTCGGGGCGCTCGCCGGTCGCAAACCCGTCTCGGTGCCTCAGCGAAGTACCCGTGGCCCCGTTGTGCCTAATGAAACCACAACCAGAAGTCGTTGGGGTGACAACCTGGCCAGGGCGTGACCGTCGCCACGGCGCCCGTTGTCAAGACGGCCAGTTTCGTCCAGATCCTGTGCTTCAAGACGTGCATGATCTTCTCCTTCAATTTCGCTTATGCATCCTACTGAACCGTACGAACCTGCCACCGCTGGCAGGTTTACGCAGTAAACGGGCTCCGATCGCTCCTGTTACCTTGCGGTGCCGGGCGGCAGACGGTCGGCTGAGCTTGTCGGATCGGTCTGGACGACCTAAACACACTTCGCGCGCCACGTGGCTTTCTTTCGCGCCCTGCGAAAAACGCGGTCTGAAAGACGTGCGTGGGGTCGTGGTGCCTGGTGTGGGTTGTCAGGATCCCTCTTCGATCTGCCTGAGGGCCCGGCGGCGGAGTCTGGTCAGGGGGCGAAACAGGTAGCGGTGCCAGGAGATTGACAGCGGGGGGGTGTAGCTGGCGGCCAGATCGGCCGGGGACATCAGGTCGGGTCGCTGGCGGCGGCGGTGCTTGAGCAGATGATACCGGTCGGCGTCCTGCAACACGCGCAGGACGAAACGCGCCAGCGACGTCCGGCCCCCGCGATTGGGCCGCAGGTGCCAGGAGATCTGGAAGTCGATCAGATACGGCCTGTCGTCCTCGCCGACCAGGACGTTCTCCGCCTTCTCCATGTCGACGTAGGCCACGTCGCGGCGGTGCAGCTCGTATATCAGGTCTGATAGCCGGTCGAAGAACTCATCGTTGACGAATTCGTTTCTGGTTAGTTGATGGCCCGGGATGAACGCGTGGGCGAAGGCGTTGTCGCCCCACCGGCCGACGAACTTCGGAATCCCGTCGATGCCGTCCACCAGCGCGTACAGTCGCGATTCATGCCTGATCAGCAACCGCCCGATCCACGCCATCGGCACGCCCAAAAACGGCGCGTGTCGGCCGAGCTTGAGCACGATCTTGCCGCCGGGCCCCTCATACAGCGCGGTGGCGGCGAAGAAGTCGTGCTTGAAGATCGACACGCGGTTGTGTGTCTGGCCGCCGATAGTGATTCGTTCGGGCGGGTCGTCTCGACCGAGGGCACGAATGGCCTGTCGGAAGTAGGTTCTGCCGATCATGGCTCATCGCTCCCCAGACGGTGCGCCGACCCGGCCGGACGCCTGTTCGTAGACGGCTTCGTATTGGCGGACGCATGTCTCGAGGGGATAGGCTTCGGTGGTTTGCTGACGGGCGGCGCGGGCGAATCGGCCCCGCAACTCGGGATCATCGAGCAGCCGCAGGATCGCGCCCGCCAATTGGGTCGGCTCGCCGGGTGGGGTGAACAGGCCCGTCGTTGCCTCGTCGATTCGTTCGCGCATGGCCGGCACGTCTGAGGACACCACGGGCAGGCCGGCCGCCATCGCACGCACAATCGGGCCGGTCGGCACGTCGGTCAACGCCGGGACGACGAACACGTCGGCCAGAGCCGTCAGTTGGTGGAAGGGCCATCGGTGCCGCGTGCAGATCAGGATCTGCGGCAGACGGAAGCCGCGGACGAACCGTTCGAGCCGTGCGCGCTCGGGCGAATCGCCCGGGACGATCAACCGGACGTCCGGGAAGATCTGCTGGAGCAGGGCGGCGGCCCAGACGGCATCGTACTGCCCGCCCTGGCGGGAGGGCGGGCCTGATGTCAGCAGTACGGGCTGATTCGCCGCCAGGCCGAGCGCCTCGCGCGTCAAAACGCCTCGTGCGTCGCCGGGTGCGGGGGCCTCAACGCCGGGCGGTACGACCACGCAACGCGCCGCGTCGAGGCCCCGGCGCACGAAGGTGTCGCGGACCGACCGGCTGTCACAGATCATTGTTGCACCCGACGGCAGCCTGTCTGCGCGGCGTCGCGCGCCGTCCGCGCCAAGTCGACCGGGCGCGGCGCTGATGACGACGGCCGGTTCATCGAAACCGCCTAGCCCGGTCATCAACGAGGATTCGCCGCTCCAGACGTGTACGACGTTCGGTCGCCAGTTGGCGATCCAATTTCGTCTGGCGAAGGCCGCGTACCCACCCCACCGCAGCTCGATACGTCGCACCACCAGCCCCAGCGCCTGACGCGCGCGGTCCGCCGTGGGACCGTCGACGCTGGCCACGCACTGCTCGAAGCGGCGCGCGTCCAGCGCGGCCAGAAGTCCGCTGATGACGATCAGGTCGTCTTCCGTGGTATCCGCAGCCAGTAGGTGACAAATGCGCATGGGTGTTGGGCGAGACGTTTACAAGGGCTTGGGCGCCGTGTGGTCGTAGAACAGTTGCGCGATCTTTTCGGCCATCTCCTCGCAGAGCCGGCGGGTGAGTTTTTCGTCGTGCCCGCTCTCCTCGCTCGTGTGCAGATCGGTGGTGACCTCGATATCCCTTCCTCCTCGGTGCCAGGGCCAGAGACGGACGTCCTCGGCTTTGGTCGCCTGGACATCGAGGACCTTGACGGCGACGACGAACCGGCCCTTGTATGCCATCTCGACCGTTTGGTCGTGCAACGTGAACGTCCGGACGTTGAGATGGAGCACCAGATCGGCCTTGAGCCGTTGGCCGATCTCCCTGGCCCCCCGGCGGTCAAACTTGGGGTCCCGCTGACGGAGTTGCATGACCTGGTCGTGGGACACCACCCGCCGGTTGACGTTATGCTCGGCGAGGTGTTTGCTCAACGCCTTCGTCAGCAGGGGTCTGACGGCCGGGTCGCGCAGCCAGCCCTTCTCGTCGTCGATGAGAATGACGAGCCTTCCCTTTCCGAGCTGGTATTCGGCCTCGACCTTCTGCTGAGGATCGGTGAGCCACCAGAGCCACGCGCCGCCGGTGCCCCCGCAGCCGGCGTGGCCCGCGCCGGCCGTCACCAACGTCAGCACGGTCAGGAGGGGCCGTCTTTGGGTAGGCGATTGGCGGTCGTTCATCTAGAGCTTGACCTCATGGTCGTAGAACTTTCGGGCGACGGCGCGTCCGAACGCGTTGTAGGTTTCCGCGCGAATGGCCCGATCATCGGCTCGCAGGACGCCGATGGGCCGGTCGGGCGGGTAGACGGCCTCGGCGGGCTTCAGCGCGATGCCCTTGGGCTGTTCCTGGTCGCCGGTCAGGTCGTACATGGTGACGCGTGCGCGGGCCTTGCCGCGAAACAGGTTCGGGCTGCCCGGCTCGCGCGTGCTAAATTCCATCAGCTCGACCATCATGACCAGGTCGGCCTTGAACTGCTTGCCGACGCGGGCGGGATGCTCGGTGGCCCAGTCGGGGTGGCGCTTCATGTACCGGTCTACCTCGGTGGGCGAGGCGACGTCGAGGTCCCTGAATTTCTCCTTCAGGTGGTAGCGGATGTGGCTGGCGGCCTCCAGCCGGATATGGGGGTATTCGTAGAGCGTCGCCTGCTCCGCCCAGATCAGGATCAATAGCCGTTTGCCCTCGATGTGGGCGAACTCGGCCGACACCTTCTCGGTGGGGTCTGGGGCGAACAGGACGAACGGGAC
>CAYOGX010000283.1:0-6228 GCA_964403235.1 uncultured Planctomycetales bacterium
GAAAGCGATGGGTCACCGTGTTCACGCAGGCCTTCGGCAAGCCGTCGGCCTTCGGAGAGGCCTGGTACGCCGAGGCGGATTCGCCCACGGGTCCCTGGGGTCCGGCCGTCAAGGTGCTGACCCACGAGAACTACACGTTCTACAATCCTCACCTGCACGGGGAGTTCACCCCGGCCGGATCGGCCGTGCTGCTCTTCGAGGGAACGTACTCGCGGATGTTCGCCCGGAACGCCGAGCCGACGCCGCGATGCGACTACAACCAGATTCTCTACCGTCTGGACCTGGACGATCCGGCCCTGAGGCCTGCGCACAAGCCCGCAGGATCGCCGTAGACCGCGCCCGAGGCCAAGCCGACCCCTCCGTCCCGCGTGCGCATCACCCGAAACGACTGCGACGCCATCGTGTGCACAACGGGATCAGGTCTTCGCTTTTCGTCTTCCCCGAAGGGCGCTGTGGCAATGTCTGACGCGGCGAGAAACGAAAGCACAGACCTGACCCCATCGATCGGGAGACCCTCAGTCTGAGCGGAATAGTCCTTGACACAGGTATCTGGCACGGCGTAGAGGTAACATCGGGAGTTGATGCAAGCCGGGGGGGTTGACTCGGGCTCGAGCCGAACCGATCGGTCAATGACGAGGCAGGAAGATGAGAAGAGCAGTTGTGATCGCAACAGCGGCCTTGGCCCTCTTCCTGGCCCGCAGCGATGCGGCGGCCGGCTACATTGAGGACCGCCTTAACCCATTCATTCGGTGGACCAACACGACCGATTACTACGGCTACGGCTTGTCCGACTGGGACATGGGCACCCACAGCGAGAAGGAGGATTGGTTTGAGCATTGTGCGTCTCTGGATATCGTGGACACGCACGCCTATGTGCCAGGCGAGTGGGTGTGCCATGATTTTGCCGTTCAGACATGCGTGAACTTCGCAGGCTACAGGGAGCCGATCCCGGCGGAGTACACTGATCCGGCCTGGTCGACGCCGAATCGATTCAATCTGCCGCTGTACTATGTCTTGGTGACGGCTCCGGGATGGGCCGGACATGCCATAAACGCCATCCTGGTGGGTTACGATCCTCTCGATTTCGACGACTGGTATTTCTTCGAGCCACAGAACGATCGGCGCGCGGTTCCCGGCGGCTGGAACATACCGGCAGGAAGCACGATGCGCACACGCATCGCAGGAGACCGGAGGAACATCGTCAGCTGGCAGATAGCAGACGACCTGACGCCGACGCTGCTTGATCACCATGATGATCTGGTGCTTTTCAGGGCTGAATTCAAGCACAACGGGTCGCCGGTCACCTACGCACAGTTGCTGGCCTTGACAACTCCGGTCCTCTCATCCGGCCATACCGTCTCGGGATGGGGCACATACAACGCCGCGTTCACGGGCGCCGCGGCCTCGGCCATCGTAGCCGACGACGGCTACATGATCCTGGGCGACGCGACAAGCTTCGCCGGGTTCAGCACCGAAGGAACGGTCGACACACAGGCCAACACCGTGACGCTGCGTTCGGCGGGCTTCGCTGCCCTCGGGATACAGACGACGCTCGGCGGCGGGACGCTGATCGCTGCGAACGGCATTGCCCTCGGCAGCGGCGACAACCTCGTCGGTTCCGGCACGGTCGACGCCAAGATCGCAGCCCAGTTCGGCTCGACGATTCGTGCCACCGGAGACCTCAGCGCCGGCGACAGCGAATCGTATGCCGGCTTCACCAGCGATGGTGAACTCTACACCGGCGCTCACACGGTCACGATCCACGACGCGGACGCGGGGGTCTTGGGCTCGCTGACCGTCCTGGGCGCCGCCTCGGCCGGCGGGACACTCGCGGCGCCCAACGGCCTGCTCATCGAACAGGGCAAGAACCTGGTCGGCCGCGGACACGTTGCCGGGAATCTCGTCAACCAGGGCAGCGTGGTCGGCGACGGCACGGCGCCGGCCGCACGGATCGTCTTCGACGAGGGATACGTCGTCTCCGGGACCGGCTCCCTCAAGAAGGTGCTGTTCAACGGCACGTACTCCCCCGGCAACAGCCCGGGCCTGACGCACCTGGCCAACGCCGCCTGGGGTCCCTCCGCAACGGTGAACGTCGAGATCGGCGGGCGGCGGGCCGGCTCCGAGTACGACAGGATCGTGCTGAGCGGCGAATCGGTTCGGCTGGACGGGACATTGCTCGTGGATCTGATCGACGCGTTCGAGCCGAGGGATGGTGATACGTTCCAGATCTTCGATTTCGACGCGCTGCCGGCGGGCCCTGCGGGCCAGTTCCATACGGTCGATCTGCCGCCCCTCGGTCAAGGCCTGGCGTGGGACGCGGCGGGTTTGTATATCGACGGGACGCTCCGGGTAGCCCCCGAGCCGGGCACGCTGAGCCTGGCGGCCCTCGGCGCGCTGGTGACGCTGTGCCGACGACGGAGAAGACAGGCGAATGCCCCGAGCATTGAGCAACAGACAGCGTAGAGTTCGCCGCCGCTCAGGCGAGGGCCCGTCGGTCCTGGAGCCCCTTGAGCCGAGGGTGATGCTGGACGGCGGAGCGATTGCGCCTCAGGCTGTTGACCTGTCCGACATCTCGCCGGTCCTGTCCGCTGCGACTCCGACTGGCGGAGATACTCCACAGCAGGCCGGCAGTACGCACGCCACGGTCTTTGAGGGAACGAACGGCCCGGACACGTTCACGTTCAGGGCCGGCACGCCCGGCGGGACGGACCACCAGGTGACCTTCGGAGGCGTCACGACGACGTACGATCCGGCCGTCGTGGACACGATCGTATTCCACGCCCATGCGGGTGAGGATGAGGCGTTTCTCACAGGGACGGGCAACGCGGACACGGCCGACCTCGGCGCGGACGGCACGGCGGAAATGACCGACGGGACCTACACGGTAACCATCACCGGGGCGGAGCACATCCGGGTCAACGACAGCGCCGGCGCTGACGCGGCGCACCTCCACGACTCCGGCGGCAACGACGTGCTGGTCGGGCGGGCGACGAACACCTACATGAGTGGCTCCGGGTACTACATCATCGCCGTCGGTTCTGACGACGTGTACGCCCACGCGACGACCGGCTACGACGAGGCCGTCCTGTATGACTCCACGGCGGCCGATCGGTTCGGCGCCACGCCGGAGTATGCCTATATGTACCCCGTCTCGGGCGGCTCGTCCGTCAACCGCGTCTACGGTTTCGACCGTGTCGAGGCCCGCGCTTCGACCGGCTATGACAAGGCGATCCTTCTGGACTCGGCCGTCGATGACCGATTTGGCGCCGCGCCGGAGTACGCGTACATGCGCTCGGCGTCCGGCGGGGCCTACTTCAACCGCGCCGACGGTTTCGACCGTGTGGACGCCCGGGCGTCGACCGGCTACGACACCGCCGTTCTCCTGGACTCGGCCGTGAATGACCGGTTGGGCGCCGCGCCGGAGTTCGCCTACATCCGCCCCGTTCCGGGCGGGGCCTACTTCAACCGCGTGGACGATTTCGACCGCGTGGAGGCCCAGGCGTCGACCGGCTACGACACCGCCATTCTCGTTGACTCCCCCGTGAATGACCGGTTTGGCGCCACCCCGCACTACGCCTATATGCGGCCCGTTCCGGGCGGGGCCTACATCAACCGCGTCGATGATTTCGACCGGGTGGAGGCCCAGGGCTCGACCGGCTACGACACGGCGATTCTCCTGGACTCCGCCGTGGACGACCGGTTTGGCGCCACGCCGTACTACGCCTACATGTATGCCGATTCCGGTGGGACCCGCATCTACATCAACCGCGTCGATGATTTCGACCGGGTGGAGGCCCAGGGCTCGACCGGCCACGACACGGCCGCCCTGTATGATTCGACGGCGGCCGATCGGTTCGGCGCCACACCGTACTACGCCTACATGCGCCCCGCTTCCGGCGGGGCCTACATCAACCGCGTCGATGATTTCGACCGGGTGGAGGCCCGAGCCTCTGTCGGGGCGGACGTGGCCAGCCTGTTCGACTCAACGGCTGGAGACACGTTCCAGGCCGATAACGGGTGGGCCAAGTTGTACACGAATGATCTGAGCACGGTCAATTGGGTCTCCGGTTTCGGCACGGTCCACGCCTACGGCACGGCGGGGGGCACCAATACGATACTCGTCCGGGTCCCGCTGTCCGCTCTGCCCTACACGGTCGTTCCCCACGGCTCGTGGGGGTATCGGGGCGTCAGTACGAGCATCACGTACCTGACGGACGTGGCCTTCGGTCCGGCGGCGACGGTGGAGATCGAACTGCGCGGACGCCAACCGGGCGCCGAACACGATCAGATCGTGTTCCTCGGTGAGTCCGCCTGGCTGGATGGCACGCTGAACGTGAGTCTGATCAACGCGTTCAATCCGGGTATCGGCGACTCCTTCCGCATCTTCGACTTTGATGCCTTGACCTCGGGAGTCGTGGGCGGGTTCCACACGCTCGTGCTGCCGTCCCTCACCGGGGGATTGGGTTGGAACGCGGATGACCTGTACGCGGGCGGAACGCTGAGAGTATTCGATGTTGCGGCCGCGTAATGCCGATTGTGATCAGCACGTGCCCCCGCAAGCCTGCCAATGGAAGGCCTGTAACTCGGCGCGCTGCAGGGGCTGGTCACGTGAGCCTGCCCGCCGTAGCCTCGGCGAAGGCTGGTGCCCGGCACGGGACCGCAGGCCCCGAACACACCGGCGCAGGACCAGTCAACGCGCCCGGGAACAACGGGCTCAGCGTCTCTCGGCGTGGCCCTGGAGGACCATTTCCTCGCCGACGTCCGTGGCGCCGAGGTAGGCCTTGCACAGCCAGCGGCCGAGGCGGTCACACTTGTGCGGGCCGGGGAACTCCAGCCGCACCGTCTTGCCGATGATCAGTCCCGCCAGTGCCCCCGTCGCCGCCGGGCCGCGCGTGTCCGTCTTCGGCGGCGCGTCAACGCCCCACAGGCGCACCGTGGCGAGCTTGCCGCCGCATCGCACCTGGAACGTGTGCCCGTTGACGACCCGCTCCACGACGAACGTGCGCCGGTCGATCTGGCCGGGACCCCCCGGCCGGGCCGACGAGCAGCAGCCGGCCAGGAGGGTCACGGCCAGGCCGATGGGCGCGTCTTTGATCATTCGCAGGGCCATTCGGATGGACACGGGTCCTGTCCCTTCTACTCGGTTTAATCGCGGTTCCCTTCGGCGGTTCCGTTGACAGTTTCGCCCCGGCCTCGGACAATGGCGCGGGATGTTGTGTGCTGAAGAAGCCGAAGCGGGGGCGGCCTTCGCGGACGGGTGAGGTCGATATGCGAACGAAGAAGTCCTGGCGCCAGAAGCTGGCTGACAGCAAGGACCTGCCAAGGGTGGTCACGTGCGACGCCAAGGGCAAGTTCGGCCCGCGATGGGGCCTGAAGGCCGGGGACACGCTGGTCATTCCGGCCCCGAAGGACGTGGACGCGCTGATGAAGCGTGTTCGGAAGGGCAAGGTCACGACGATCAACGCGATTCGCGCGGCGCTGGCCCGGCGGCACGGGACGAGAGCCGCGTGCCCGATCACGACGGGCATCTTCGCCTCGGTCGCCGCCCACGCCGCCGACGAAGCGCGCCGAGAGGGCCGCAAGCGGATCACGCCCTACTGGCGGACGCTGAAGACCGGGGGGCAACTGAACCCCAAGTACCCCGGCGGTTTGGACGCCCAGAGGAAACTCCTGGAATCTGAGGGCCATCGCGTGCTCCGGAAGGGCAAGAAGCTCGTCGTGGCCGACTACGAACACTCCCTGATGACGCTGCCGGACTGATCGCCGGGCCGCCCCCGAAAGGACACAGGAGATGACCACACAGTTGCCGTGGGGTGTTGAACTCGAACTGGCCGAGATCGTGGACGTGATGGCGCCGCAGGTTCAGGACAAGGCCGATCACCTCGAGGTCCGTGTTAACGTCAGTCTCGACTGGGCGAACCACGGCCTCAAGGACGAGGAGGTCCGCTGCTGGCCGGTCGAGTTCGCCGCCGACGGGCCCCTGCCCGACACGGTAGCCGAGCTTGTCCAGCCGCTCGTGGTCCACCCGACCAGCCCCGGGATCTTCATGGAGGCCAAGAACGTCTGGCTGGTGATGCGGTTCGAGCGGGGCCAGGCCCTGCCCGACCCGATCACGCACGATCTGCTGGCCGGGGCGGGCATGCGTTTTCACCGGCAGCCTCGGCACCGCATCGAGAGCGACCCCGATCGCCTGCCGCAGCTTGGCGTTGTTCCGCACCTCGAGGCCCT
>CAYOGX010000284.1:0-6220 GCA_964403235.1 uncultured Planctomycetales bacterium
CATGATCGGGCACGCGGGCGAGATCGAGGTGAAGGTCGTCCCGGAACAGAAAGAGATCCACCTGGTGGCCCAGACAAGGAATTCGGCCCGGTCCGAAGCCGTCATCCAGGCATTGGGCGACGCCCTTGTCAGTCGGATCGAGAGCCGCGCGACGTCCACCGGGCCGACCCAGGAGCACCAGCGCCTGCAAACGGCGCTGACAGAGGCAAAGACCCAACTGCAACAGGACGAGACGAGGCTGGCCCGGGCCGAGCAAGCGGTCCGTGGCCTGTCCCAGCCGGATCCGCCGGTCGATCAGCTCGGCCAGCAGTTCCTGGCCGCCCAGGCGCGGTGGGAACAGGCCGAGCAGGCCTGGCGCGCCGCGGACATGGCGCTGTCGGCGCCCGCGTCCAGCCCGGCGTCGGTCGCGGTCGATTCCGATAGGCTCCGCAAGGCCATCCAGTCCGATCCGCAGCACCGGCAAGACAGCGAGGCGTGTCGCCTGAGGGCCCAGCAGCTTCATGGCCTGTTGACGGAAGGGCTGGCCGCGGCAGAGGCGCCGCTGGCGTCCCTGTCCGAAAAGGTCGCCGCCTTCGACCAGTCAGTGGCCGAGCGAGTCAAGGACAAACCGGCCGACAGCGTGCCGACCGAACTGCGCCAGATCCGAACGGCCCTGGCCGCGTGCCGAAAGACGACGGCGGATTCGGCAAAGACCTGGAACCAACTGCTGAAAAAGCTGCGACAGCAGGATGTTGCCAAGACCGCCCAATCGGTCCTGGCCGACCAAAAGCAGGCCGAAAAACTGCTCGCAGACTTCGTCGATCAGCTCCGCGCGCCCATCATGGAGATCCACAAGCAGGTGCAGGCCATCGCACAGACCGGCGGCGAGGATATGACGCGGCGGAT
This sequence comes from uncultured Planctomycetales bacterium, assembly GCA_964403235.1. Classification (GTDB taxonomy): domain Bacteria; phylum Planctomycetota; class Phycisphaerae; order UBA1845; family JAFGLZ01; genus JAFGLZ01. The sequence continues at coordinate 886 of CAYOGX010000284.1, forward strand.
CGTGATCCAGGACACGCTCCGCAAGCAGACCGAGGAGCTGACCTCCGCCCTCCGCGAGTTCGCCAACGCCGGGGCCGAGGTCATCCCGATGAGCAACCAACGGCTCGATGCCTGCGTCCGACAGGTCCGTCAACTACAAGCACGACTCAACGAGCGCGAGAAGGCGATCTCGGCGGGTATGGCCGAGCGGATCCGGGACCAGGCAGCCGAGGCACAGGAGAAGCGCATGGCGGCGCTTCGCCAGCAGGCGGCCGCGAAGACCGAGGCCCGCGATCAGGCATTGGCCGACCTGCTGCGCCTCGTCGGGCAGCTCGCGCAAGGACAAAAACAGCAGAACGACTTCGAGAACGCCCGAGGGGCGGTCGAGGTCGCCACCGACTGCGTCGAGCGATCCAAGGCCCGGGTCGCGGACGCCGAGGCGCAGATCGCCGCGTTTCGCAACCAGGCCGGCGCCCTGCCCGCCTCGGATCGCCGGGATCGGGCCAGGTTCTCGGGGGCGATCCGAAAGCCAGGCCTGGCCAACCAGAGCGAATTGGTTCGGTCAGCCGGCGGCGTGGCCGTGTTCGTCTTCGCGGTCAGTTGGCTGGTGAGCTGGCTGGTGTCCGGCGGACGCGCCCCCGCCCCGACAGGCGGCCGGCCAGCACGCACCCCCCGTCGTTGACCGTGCGGTCCGACGCTCGACTAACGGTGCGACGCCACCCGCCCAACCCTCACGGGTTGGCCCTTGCCCATGGGACCCAACGGCGCCGACCCGAAATGGTCCAACCGATGACGACGCTAGTGCTAGCAGTGGTCTTGCTTCTCGCCGGCCCGGCGCTCGGCCAACCGGTCCGGGGCGGGTCGGCCGTCGCGATCTCCAACGGCCCGCAGCTCTTCCTGGACGACGCCTTGGTCGCGCGGATGACAAACCTGAAGCGGCAGATCCAGCGCCCTCGCAAGCACCCGGCCAACCCGTTGATCACGCAGGAGTTCCCGTGGGAGAAGCGGACGGTTCAGGTCTACGGCACGATCTTGTACGAACCGAAGCCCCGCAAGTTCCGCTGCTGGTACCTCGCCAGCGAAGACCCCGACGCCAAGCCCGAATACTACATGTGCTACGCCGAGTCCACGGACGGGATCCGTTGGACCAAGCCCATGGTCGGGTCGGCCAAGATGGCTGGACATGAGCGACACAACGTCGTCGTTCCCGGTGGGCATGGGTTGTGCGTGTTGAAGACGCCCGACGATCCCGATCTGCAGCGGCGCTACAAGGGTCTGGGCGGCGACACCCTCGCGTTCTCGCCCGACGGCGTCCGTTGGTCCATCGAGCCGTTCACCGCGGCCGGCAAGAACGACACCGGATCGTCGGTTGTGTTCTGGAAAGGCCGATACCTCGCCTACGTCCGCAATCAGCACCCCGACCCGAATTGGCCCAGCGTCATGCGGGCCGTCGCCCTGTCGACCAGCCCCGACTTCCGTCGCTGGACGCCGAAAAAGACGATCCTGCTCACCGACGAGCGGGACGGGTACCCCTGGACACAACCCTACGGGCTGGAGGTCAGCGTCTACGGCGATCAACTGATCGGGCTGCTGCCGGTGCTCACGCTCGACCGCGTCAAGAACAACAACTCGCGAGGGACGATCACGGTGCAGCTCGTCGTCAGTCGTGATGGGACGCGCTGGCACCGCGTCGCGGACCGGGCGACGTTCCTGGCCCCCACGCCCGTCGGCGCGAAACGCGCCTGGGACAGCGGCACGATCTTCCCCGCGACGACGCTGCTCGTGAAGGACGACCTGATCCGCATCTACTACACGGGCGTGACGCGACGACACGGCGAGGGCAAGGGCGCGCCCAAGGGCATCGGGTTGGCCACGCTGCCCGCCGATCGCTTCGTCGCCCTGGTGCCGGCGGACGCGGCCGAGGCGGGCGTTTTGCAGACCAAGTGCCTCTCCGTCGCCGGCAGCGACCTGTTGGTCAACGCCGACGCGACGCAGGGCAACCTGCGGGTCGAGCTGCTCGATCGGGCCGGCAACGTCCTGCGGGGTTTCGAGCGGGATCGTTGTCGCCTCGTCCGCCACGACGCGCTCAGATACCGCGTATTGTGGGGCGGCGACGCCAGCGCCAGATCATGGCGAGACGTACCAAAGGATCGTCCGATCGCGCTGCGATTCCATCTCCGCACAGGAGCGCTGTACGCCTTCCAGGTAACCAAGTAAGCTGCCAGTACGTGACGGTTCACGAAACAATAGACCATTTCCGGATAGGGGCTTGATGACATGTCGCAACAACGCTTTGGTTCGCACTCGTGGTGTGGCCCGGCAAGATGCACCCTGGGCCTGCCAATCTTCTTGCCCTGGCTGGCGTGTGCTCCGCCCGCATCGGCCGGCGAAGCTCGAAAACCGAACATCGTCTGGATCTGGGCGGATAACCTCGCCTACGGCGATCTCGGCGTCTACGGCAACCGGCAGATCAAGACGCCCGTGATCGACCGTCTGGCCGAACGCGGCGTTCGGCTGACGCAGTACTACATCGCCCATACGGTGTGCAGCCCTTCGCGGGCCGCGCTGCTGACGGGGCGTCAGCCGTTTCGCGTGGGGATCGTCGACGTGCTCCGACCCGACGGACCCAGCGGTCTGCCGGCCGACGAGATCACGCTGGCCGAGGCCCTGCGAGCACAGGGATACGCCACCGCCGCCGTCGGCAAGTGGCACCTCGGCGATCGGCGGGAGTTCCTGCCGCTCCAGCACGGCTTCGACAGCTACCTTGGTCTGCCGTACAGCATGGACATGCTGCCCACGCTGCTGTACCGCGACAACGACATCGTCGACGAGCTCGCCGGCGATAAGGTTCAGGACGTCACCGAACGTCTGACCGAGTATGCCATCAACTTCGTCGCCGCTAACAAGGCCCGGCCCTTCTTCCTGTACTTCTCGCACACGATCCCGCATCCGCCGCTGAACCTGCCGGCCGAATGCCGCACGCCCGGCCGGTCCATCTATGCCGATGCGATCGAGTACCTCGACCGACACGTGGGTCGGCTGCTCGACGCACTGGCGCACCACGGCCTGACGGACAAGACGCTCGTCGTCTTCACGAGCGACAACGGTCCGATGGGCAAATACGGCGACACCGGCGGCCTGCGAGGGCGCATACGCGACAGCTACGAAGGCGGTCTCCGCGTCCCGTTCGTCGCAAGTTGGCCGGGTAAGCTGCCGGCCGGCAAGGTCATCGACACGCCCGCCATCGCCTACGACGCCTTCCCGACGCTGGTTCGCCTGGCCGGCGGCGAGGTCCCCAAGGACCGTGTCTATGACGGGCAGGACATCTGGCCCGTCCTGTGCGGCAAGGGCGGCTTCAAGCGCCTCAAGCCGTTCGTCTGGGTCTACCTCGACAACGTCACCGCCCTCCGCTACGCCCGATGGAAGTTCCACGTCGCCAGGCGAGACAAACCGCTGCCGTCACCCGAGCTCTACGACCTGAACGCCGACCCGCAAGAGGCCCACCCCGTCAACGATCAGCACCCCAAAATCGTCAAGCAGCTTCAGAAGATGGCGCGCGAGTTCCAGGCCGACGTCCCCAAGGTATGGAGCCTGCAATATCCCGTGCGCGATCCGGTCAAACAAAAAGGCGGCGTGAGGCGGAAGTAGTCCAGCGGCGTCCTGAGGCACAGTCGAACGATATGATGGTGCACCGTCGGATGCGACGGATCGGAGCCCGGGGCGCAACAGCTTTCCTTCACGAAGCAAGTCGCAGGGCGCCTCTTGAAGCCGCAGCCGTATGACTTGCGTTCGCCCTGGGCCGTGAAGTGACCGACGACAGCTGGGCCTTGCCGGTCTGGGGTGTCTAACGGCGCTCTAGGACCACCACGGAACTCGTACGCCGCATCTCGTCCAGTCCTGCCGATCCCACGCGAATCTGCTTGGGGACGTAACTCGGGTGGGTGAAGCGGAACCTGTAGCCGGCAAGGCTTTCAGCCAACTCGCCGAACCCCCACTTACCCGTGGCGCCGGTCGTACACTTCGGGCCGGTGATCCAGTTACCAGGCTCCGATGCAGTCCCTTGGCGGTGGTCGGCCCTCACGGTAACGCCTTCGATGGCCTTGCCCTGCTCGTCCTTGACGTACCCGGTGTACCGAGGGCCCTTTCGGCCCGCTCGGCGCTTCAGGACCACCACGTGCGTTCCGGCGCGCATCTTGTCGAACTCCGATTCGGGGGCTTGGTGACCGACATAAGCGCCGTGATCGAAGTAGACCAGGAGGTAGGCCGGCCTGGCGGGGAGGTCTTTGCTGCTCCATTTGCCGTTGCTGTCGGTCCTGACGGTCCTGCCTCCTATAAGCGCTCCGGGCTTCTCTGGGGTCCCCTCTTTATAGTCCGTTCTGACGATGACGCCCTTGATGCCCCTGCCCTCTTCGTCCGTGACACATCCGGAATACTCGGCCGCCTTCACCAGCGAGAAACGGAGCCGGCCCCGCGCGAGTTGTTTCTGGAAGGCCACCCACCGTTGCAGCGTATAACTGTCGGCGCCTCCGAGGATGGCGTAGTGGGGAAGGCAATAACCCCACTGCTCTGGGGTCAGTTGAAAGCCCTTGGACTTGAACCAGTCTGATTTCGTGTCTTTATTCTGGATCTGGCCGGCGCTCTTGCGTCCGTCCGGTCCCGTGACAGTGCAGGATCTATACAAGAAGTCGCGAGGCACCACCAACGTGGCATGGCCATTGGCGTCCGTCTTCCAGGAGTACTTGCGCCGACTGGCCCCCTCGACCAGCAGAGTGGCGTTGGGTATGGGCCGGCCCGTCTCGAAGTCGACGACCTCCACGAGAATGGTGTCGGTCTCGGTCGGTGCCTTGACCGGCGCACGGGATCTCTCTGGTGCTGGGCGTTCGACGCCACCAGCTTGACCGTCCGATGCGATATTCGCCGTCGGCGTTTCCGTTTGGGTGGCCGATTCAGCCTGGCTCGCGGCGCGGACGACGCGGAATCCGTGGTAGGGCATCGTCACGTTCGGCGAGGCGAATCCTCGATACGTCGACTGCTTCGATGCGTGCCCGTCCGGGTTCTGATAGCCGGTGCTCCGGTAGACCTTCCAACCCCCGGCGGCCGGGCCCTGCGGATTCGTGCCCCCGTAGGGCGGCGGTACGGCGAACCAGTCACGGCACCATTCCCTGACGCTGCCCATCAGGTCACAGACGCCCTCGGGCGTGCGGTCCCTCGGCTCAGAGCCGACTACAGGAAGCGTCCTCTGAACGCTTCGCACCCAATGACCGGGGATGTTTGCCAGGCCGGTGGGAATCTCCGTGCCGCCGGCCGGATAGCGCCGGCCCTGTTTGCCGCGGGCCACATACTCCCATTCGGCCTC
>CAYOGX010000285.1:0-6217 GCA_964403235.1 uncultured Planctomycetales bacterium
CGGCTCGCAGCGCGCTGGCGATCGCCTCGCAGCTCAGCGTCTTGTAGATCATCGCCATGTCGACGGTGTGCCCTGCGGTGTCGACCGAGAGCATCCACATGGGTGCGGTCGTGGTAGACAGGACGGCCAACAGGACCTCGTGGGTCAGGCGTGAGTTGCCGGTGACCAGCACGGGCGAATCGGGCGTGGGGCCGTTCAGGTCGAACAGGCCTGCGTCTGTCGGGCGGGGCACGTCGAGGGACGGGATGGTCGGGAGGTGCTCGTTGGCGTGAATGGCGTAGTGGAAGGCCGCGACGCGTTCGGGTGGCCAGTGGGGACACTGGCCGGGGCAGATCTGGCCCGAACGGAGCCGGTCAACGAGCTGGTCGAGCGAATCAACGTGGCAGATCCGGCACGTCTCGCTGGCCGCGTAACGGGCCAGGTCGACGCGGTCCAGATACAGGTCGGCGTACAGGGGCATGGTTGATCCTATTGGCCGCAGGATAGGCGAACGCGGCTTGCTTTTCGAGTGGCGGCCGCCCCCCCCCGAGGGTCCGCCCGTGCCGATCGGCGGGGCTGGATGCGGGTAGGCCGCTCTGCTAGGATGTGTTGGGTAGCAAAGCGAGGCGCGCGGGCAAGACGATGTCCACCGAGCAACTGTCCGAGGAATACTACCGATTCTGCCCCGGTGAGGAGCAGATCAAGATCTCCGACGCGGTGTGCAGGGGCCGTCGGCGGGCCGCGTTCCACAAGTGCAGGAAATGCCCGCACAACGACGACCTGAAGGAGAAACCCCCGGCGCCGGTGCCGGAGAACGTCCGCAGCCTGATCGAGGACGGGGGCCGCAGCGTGGAAGAGGTCTTCAAGGCCTACGATATTCGTGGGATCTACCCTGAGCCGCTCAGCGAGGAGCTTGCCTGGCGGATCGGGCACGGGACGGCCCAGTTCCTGCGAAGCACGCTGACGGGCTACGACCGGAGTGACCCGCAGACGAACCGGATCGTCATCGGTCGCGACATGCGGCTTTCGAGCCCCGCGCTGCACGAGGCCCTGATCGAGGGTGCCCGGTGCAGCGGGACCGAGGTGGTGGACATCGGCTTGGTGGACACCCCGCAGGTCTACTTCGCCATCAACCACCTGGGCACGTGCGGGGGGATCCAAGTGACGGCCAGCCACAACCCGGCCGAGTACAACGGCTTCAAGATCAGCGGGCAGCAGGGCCGGCCCGTGGGCGTGGACACCGGGTTGACCGAGATCAAGCAGATCGCCCAACACATGGCCAAGCATGAGACCAGCACCTACGCGCCGATGAGCCACATCGATCTGACCGAGCCGTATCGCACGTTCGTCCGCGAGTTCCTGCTGCAGCCCAGACCGATGAAGGTGGCGGTGGACGCGAGCAACGGCATGGCGGGCAAGTGGCTGCCGATCGTGTTGGGCGATGTCCCCGGGCTCGAGATCATCCCGTTGAACGGCACCCACGACGGGACGTTCGCGCACGATCCCAACCCGCTGGTGGAGGCCAACGTTCGACAGACCTGTCGGGCGGTCGAGGAGCAGGGCGCGGACTTCGGCGTGTGCTTCGACGGCGATGCCGATCGGTGCGTCTTCGTGGACGAGACCGGGCGGATCATCCGGTCCGATCTGATGACGGCCCTGTTGTCGCGCCGGTTTCTGCACAAGCAGCCGGGGTCAGTGGTGGTGTACGACCTGCGATGCAGCCGGGTGGTGCCGGAGGAGATCGCCCGGTACGGGGGCCAGCCGCGCCGCGAGCGGGTCGGGCACGCGTTCATCAAGAAGGCGCTGAGCGAGAACGACGGCTGTTTCGCCGGGGAGGTGAGCGGGCACTTCTACTTCCGGGAGAACTGGTACTGTGATTCGGGGTTGCTGACGTTCGTGCACGTGCTCAACCTGCTGACCGATCAGTCCGAGCCGCTCAGCAAGCTCGTGGCCCCGCTGAGGCGGTACGTCTCGAGCGGCGAGCGGAACTTCGAGACCGACCGGAAGGACGCTATCATCGACGCCCTGGCCGAGCACTACGCCGACGGCGAGGTCGACTTCCTCGACGGGCTCACGGTGAACTATGATCGGTGGTGGTTCAACGTCCGAAAGAGCAACACCGAGCCGCTGCTGCGGCTGAACCTCGAGGCGGAGTCCGAAACGCTGTTGGAAGAGAAGCTCGCCGAGCTGTCGCCGCGGCTTGGCCGGCCCATGGAAGACTGACCGCCGGTCGTCAAACGCCTGCTGTCACCATGTGAACCGTATCGGATGACTGATGGAGCCGTGGGCCACCGTTTCAGATCGTCGTTTCGGTGTGACGTGCGGCAAGTCGTAACGTCGGTGGGTTGAATCGCCCTGGTCGGTGCGGGCCTGGCCCGCGTACGGAGTGGCTCAAGGATGACGACGGCTGTGCATCAGCGGCTGGACTGCGGCATCGATTTTGCGGCCGAACCGATGCCGGACCGGCCGACCGTCAGCTTCAACATCCGATTTCGGAGCGGGGCGGCCTACGAACCGGCCGATCGGCTGGGCGTGGCGCGGCTGGTGCAGCACACCGTCAGCAAGGGGACGGCCGAGCACGACGGCCGGGGCCTGAGCGACGCCTTCGACGCGATGGGCATCCAGCGGGCCTCGGGGACGGGACGCGAGACCATCACGTTTCGATGTACGTGCCTGCCGGAGTTTGTCGACGGCGCGATTGATCTGTACGCCGAGATGCTCCGGACGCCGACGTTCCCGGACGACGCCTGCCGGGTGGCGAGGGAGCTGTCGCTGCAAGAGCTGACGGCCCTTGAGGACAACCCGATGGACCTGGCCCGCAAGCTCATTAACGCCCAGGCCTACGGATGCCGGCTCGGCCGAGACCCGTTGGGCACCGCCGAGACGCTGGCCCATATCGATCGGGCCCAGATCGAAAGCTATTGGGCCGATGCCCTGGCCGCCAACCGGATGCAGGTCGCCGTGGCCGGGCCCGTCGACGCGGGCGAGTTCGGCGACAAGTTCGAGTCGGCCTTCGCCCGGTTCGGTCGGGACGGTGATGATGCGCGGGAGCCGATCCCGCTCGGGTTTGCGCCGGCCAGCAAGCACCATCCCAAGGACCAGGAACAGGACTACATCATGATCTGCTGGCCCGGCGTGCCGATGGACGACCCCGCCGAGCCGGTCGAACGAGTGATGGTCCGGGTCTTGTCCGGCGGGATGAGCGGGCGGCTGTTCACCGAGGTTCGCGAGAAACAGGGGTTGGTCTACTGGGTGGGGGCGTGGGTGGCGCGGCCCCGGGGGTGGGGCATGATCCACATCGGCGCGAGCACCACGCCTGAACGTTGCGACAAGACCTACGCGACGCTGCTTCGCGAGATCGATCGGTTGGCCGAGGACCTCACCGAAGACGAGCTTCGCCGCGCGGTGGCGGGGATCGCGTCCCGTAGCGAGCGCGAGGCCGACCTGACCCAGGCCCGGGCGGAGGACCTGGGCGACGACCTGATGTATTTCGGTCGGCCGATCCCCGTGGCCGAGAAGCTCGCCAAGGTGCGGGCGGTCACGGTGGAGGATATTGGGCGGTATCTGGCATCGCACCCGCGTGATCGGTTGAGCGTTCTGGCCCTTGGCCCCAAGCCGTTGGGTGGTTGATTGAACGGCGGCCGGCTCGCCGTCGCCGGGAGAGACCATGGCTTTGGACGACAATCCATTCACCGAAGCCGTCCTGGCGAACGGGCTTCGGATCGTCATGGAGGTCATGCCGTCGGTCCGGTCCGCGGCCGCCGGGTTTCTGGTCAAGGCCGGTTCGCGGGACGAGACGCCCGAGCTGGCGGGCGTGTCGCATTTCCTCGAGCACATGTGTTTCAAGGGCACGCATAAGCGCGACTGGCAACAGATCAGCATCGCCTTCGACGAGATGGGCAGCTACTACAATGCGTTCACGAGCAAGGAATGGACGTTCTACTTCGGTTGGGTCCCCGCCGACCAAATCGATCGCCAGATCGAGCTGTTGGCCGACATGATGCGTTCGGCGCTGCCGGGCGAGGAGTTCGACGTCGAGAAGGGCGTGATCCTCGAGGAGATCGCCATGAGCAAGGACTCGATCGAGTCGCTTGCCTGGGACCTGGTCCACGAGCGGATGTGTCCGGGCCACCCGCTCGGCTGGCCCACGCTGGGTACCGAGCAGAGCATCAAGGCGCTGACCCGCGACCAAATGGCCGGCTACTATCGCGAACGGTACAGCCCGTCCAACATCGCGCTGGTCGCGACCGGTCGGATCGACCCGGACCGGATCGTCGCCACGGCGCGTCGGGTGTGCGGCGATTGGCCGGCGGTCGACGTGTCTGGCCGTCGTGAGCCGCCGACGTTACAGGGCGGCACGGTGGTCCAGCAGGCCAAGCGGTTCAATCAGCAGGCGGTGGGGTCCGTGTTCGCCGCGCCGCCGGCGGGCCACCCGGACGCGGAGGTGGCGCGGGCGCTGGCCCGCGTGCTCGGCGGGGAGAACTCGCGGTTCTTCTGGGACATCATTCAGAAAGGTCTGGCCCCGCGCGCGGAGGCCTACTGGCTGGGCTACGCCGACTGCGGCATGATGATGCTCGACGGGCTGTGTCTGCCGGACAAGGCCGAGCCGTTCTGCGAGGCGCTCGAGCGCGAGGCCGACAAAATCACCCAAAACGGGGCCAGCGACGACGAGATCCAGCGGGTCAAGAACCGGCGGCGCACCGGGCTGGCCGTCGAGGCCGAGGCCGCTTACCACCGACTCCTCCAGGTGGCCGAGGACCTGTGCGACTACGACCGCCCGCGGACCGTGACCGAACGGCTGGCCGACGTCCAGGCCGTCACCGCCGATCGCGTTGCCAAGTATCTGACCGACTGGCCCATCGTCAATGGCGGGTTGTTCCTCAGTCTCGGGCCCCGCAACTGGCCGGAGGCCCGGGTCCCGTGACACTCGCTTCGCAACCCGAAGGCGCGCGGTCGCCCTCCCCCGGTCCAGGATCGGACACCGCGCCGCCGGGGCACCGCCCGCTCTGGTGGCGGTGGGTGGGTCTGGCCACGATCCTCGTGGCGGCCTTCACCGCGAACACCGTCTGGAAGATCAACCGGCACGTCAGCCGCATGGAGTTGGCCCGCATCTTCGCGCAGGCCATGACGGTGCAGAGACCGCCCCGCCCCCCGCCGCCCGTGATCGCTCGGCGACCCGTCTACCATGTGCGTCGGCCCGTCCCGAAGCCCAACGTCCCCCAGACGGCGCCGTTCTCGTTGGACCCGTCGGAGTGGATCCACCCGGGGGAGCAATCGATGACGAAGCCACACGCGGCGCCGCCCCCGCGCCGTGTCCCACTGCCTCCGCGCCGGCCGAGGCCGTCCCAGCCGTTTCCGCGCGTCGGCGCCGACGAGCCGCTGACACCCGAGGCCCAATCGTCCCGCGAAACCCAGATCTCCGAGGTCACCCGGCAGACCTGGGCGCTGGTCAGCCTGGCCATCTTGGAGTGCGCAGCCCTCGCGGGCCTGTCGGGCCTGCTCGATATGAGACGGGCTCGACGCAACCTGATGGTCGCCGTGTTTCTGCTGATCGCCGGCACAGGCCTGGCCGTGGCCGCCGCCCTGATCGTCATCCATTGGGGCGGGTATCCCCCACTGGTCTGGCGAGACTATGCCCAGATCGTCCTGCGCGGCGGCGGGCCTGCGGTGGCGTTGATGGGCATCCTGATGCTGCCGGCCAGCCGGAGGTACGGCCGGTCGCGTCGCGAGCGCGTCACCGTTGGCGGATCGATGCCGTGGTCGGTCCGGCCGGTCATTTGCGGGTTGCTGTGCGCCGTCACGGCGGTCGCGTGTGCGACCGTCGCGGGACTCGGCAGCTACTGGTCGCTGCCGGCATGGCAACTCGTGCGTTGGGTCCTGATGGGTTGGAGCCTGCCGGCCGCGGTGTTGGGGTTGCTCGCCTGCGGGGGACGGCGGGGCGTCCTGGTGTCCGCCTACGTAGTCGTGCTGATCGGGCTGGTGTTGCACCTGGCCTGTTGGGGCCTGCCGTTTGCCGTCATCGGGCCGCCGGCGGCGCTCAAGGCGCTTCTGGCGCTCCTGCCGGTCTATCTGATCGTCCTGGGCCGCGTCCGAGCGTGCCTGGCCGCGACAAATCCGTCCGCACAGCAACGGTCGTAGACCTGCCGAGGCGGTCTGCGCGTCGCGTTCGATCCTTGTGCGAGATTCCTATCTCGCACGCGTTTCCGAAGGAATCAGAAGTGGCACGAGAAGTGGTGGT
>CAYOGX010000286.1:0-6213 GCA_964403235.1 uncultured Planctomycetales bacterium
AGCAGACCATGCGGCGCGTCGTAGCCGTGGTAGACATTAAGCTTCCAGGGCCCGCGGCGGACCATGCGTCCGGGCGGATCGCCGCGACGCGCACTCGAGTAGTGCTCGCAGAACGCCAGGTTCGGCCAATCGATCTTCTTGGCTGAACCGGACGCGCCGCGCTTGCGCTCGGACAGTAGCGGCAGCAGGCTCCGCCCGCGGGCGTGCGGCAGCGGCTTCGCGCCGGCGACCTCGGTCAGCGTGGGGGCGATGTCCAACAGGCTGACCACCTCGCGGGCGACCCGCCCGGCGGCGAACCGCCTTGGCCCCGAGACGATCAGCGGCACGCCGGCCGACCCCTCGTAAAAACAGCTCTTCCACCACATGCCGTGCTCGCCCGCCATCTCACCGTGGTCGGACGTGTAGATCACGACGGTGTCGTCGGCCAGCCCGGTCTTGCGGAGGACGTCGAGGATCGACCCGATCTGCGTATCCATATGCGTGACCAGGCCGTAGTAGCCCGCCCTGGCCCGGCGGATCGTCTCGTCGGGCACGTCGACGATGCCCCGCCGCCGACGCCAATCCTGGACCGCGGGATGGACCCGAGCGTGATACCCCTGCGGCCACGTCGGCAAGGTCACCTTCCGGTAGTACTCGTCGAACAGGTCCTTGGGGCAGACGAAGGGGCAGTGCGGCAGGACGAAACCCACCACGACCGCGAAGGGCCTGGGCCGTTTCCGGTCTTGCGACGCCTGCCAGGTCAGCAGCTCGCGGCAGGCGGCGGCCACGTGCTCGTCGAAGACTTGATACGACGACCGGCCCGGCCCGGCGACGTCGACGGCGATCCGGCTCTGGCCGGTCGAGCCGACGGGGATGGGTCCCAGGTCCACCCCTCTCCCGCCGGGATAGGCGGCACCCACGTCGCCGATGAGTCGGCTCATGAAACCGTGACGCTGGTCCGGCCCGCGGAAGTGCATCCGCCCGCACAGCACTGTGTCGTAGCCCGCGGCTGACAGGCTGTGCGCGAACGTCGGCACGTTCGAGTTGAGCACGCAATGGTTCGTCCAGACGTCAGTGTCGCTGGGGGTCTGCCCGGTCAGAAACGCCATCCGCGACGGCACGCACAGCGGCGCGGGACAGTAGTTGCTCGTGAACCGCACGCCCCTGGCGGCCAGGGCGTCCAGGTGCGGCGTCCGAACGACCTTGTCGCCCGCGCACCCCAACACATGGGGGCTGTGCTGGTCCGACATGATCAACAAGACATTGGGTTTGCGTGCCATGGCCGGTGTTTCCCGAGTAAACCCAACGGATTCAGTGACGCCTGCGCTACTCCTTAATGCCTGCGAATACGACCCGCTTGCCTGATCGGTCGTTGATCAGCACGGTCGACCCGTCCAGATGGGTGGCCCATGGCTTTAGCCGTGGGGGACGCGAATCCCCCTTCGAATTCGTGTCCCCCACCTCTGAAGAGGTGGGCCACCCAAGCTGTGTCATCTGTTCAGACATTTCTGCAAGCAGCTTAGTCGTTGAGACGTGCGAATACGACCCGCTTGCCTGATCGGTCGTTGATCAGCACGGTCGAACGGTCCAGGCAAGCGACGTCCTGCAACGCAAACGGGGCGCGTCCCGGCTCAATCGTCCTGCTGTCGAACTTCGTGTCGATCAGGTAGAACGCCCTGCCGTGCGAGTTCACCATAAATTTCTTCGCCGACGGTAGATAGGTCAATCCCTGAATGCCATACGGGCACTTGAAGCGAACCCGATACGACCTGACGGGCTTGAAATCGGTGTCGAATTGAACGACGTAGTCGTCGTGATCGTTGTCGAAGTATGACTCGCCCACGTAAAAATAATGGTCGTGATAGGCGATCCCACCGGCGCAGACGCCGAACTTCTTGCCGACGTCGTGCTCGGCCACCTTCTCGAGGGTCTCGGCGTCGTAGACGTAGACCCAATGCTTGCGCGTCCCGGTCTTGACGCATTCGGAGACGGCCGCATAGATCTTGCCGTCGTGGTACGCGATGCCCCCGTGGTGCCATCGCTGCTTGTCGCCATTTGCGAGCCGCTTGCCCCTCAGGTCGTACTTGGTCAGCACGAACGTGGACTGGACGTAGACATGTTTGCCGTCCGTGGCGATGCCCTGCTGTCCCCCGCCCGTTTCCTTGAACGATTTCGTGACGGTCAGCTCGAGTGCGCGTGCGGTCACCTTCTCAGCCCTCGTGGACGGGGTGGGCTTGGCGGCCTCGGCGCCCAGCGAGACCGTCGATCGGCCCGGCGACAACACGCTCACGGACAGCACCGCGAGCGTCGCAATCTGCCTCAAAGGGGCGGTCATGACGAGACCTCCTCCCGGGCCTGATGGGAACCGGGCCCCAAGCACCCAACATCCGGTCCAATTGTAGCGGGTGGCTCGCACCGCGTCCTCTCATCCTCCCGCCAACAGGCATTCGTACACCTGGGCGTCGCCGGTTCGGTCGGACGTGAAAACGACCCTGGCACCGTCGGGCGAGAAGCTGGGATGCGGGTGGGTGTGCTGCGGGGCGTAGACCTCGATGGGTCCGTCGTCGTAGGGGCAGTGGTCCGTGTCCCAGTGGTTGCCTAGGCTGCCGGCCTCCGACCGGCACAGGGCACGCGCCTCGCCCACCCCGTCGCGCGGATCGAACACGTGCAGCCCGACGTCGGGGTAGTTGGTGTCCGCGACCATCAACGTGCCGGCCCGATTCGACACCGGATGCCAGGCCTTGAACGACGAAACCCGTCGGACCTCGCTTGTGTTCACGTCCACGGCAATCACACCGTGTGGCCAGTTGACGGTGACCACCTCGCGCGATCCGGGCAGCCACGTCTCGTGGACGATCCACTCCTTCTTCTCGGCATCGCGCCGATAGACCAACCGATTCTGTTCGCCGTCGCGGTGGATGACCCATATCCTGTCGTAGTACGGCCCCGCGTAACGCAGCAGGTTTGGGTCGTCAGGATGGAACTGAGGGTGGCCGATCGTGTCGCGCTCGAGGATGACCCGATCCTGGCCCGTCCGGGTGTCCAACACGTGAAACCGCGAGACGTCGCCGGCCCTGACGGGCACGGCCCACCAGCGATCGTCCCGGCTGAGCGTCGTCGTGCCCATGGCCGCGGCGACCATGCCCTTCTCGCGCATCGCTACGTCGCCGAAATCCGCGAGCTGCTCTGTTCCCAGCCTCTCAGTGTCGACTCGCCACGCGCCGGAGCTGTCCGTGAAATAGACGAATCGCCCGTCGTGCGAAGGATGGATCGACCATTCGGCCAGACCCTCGTGTTCGGTCAGTTGCAGCAGTTTCCCCGAGTCACGCAGCTCCGCGAAGATCTCCGGTCGGCCCGTGCGATGCGAGACGAAGATCAGCCGTTCCATCGCGTCGTCGTAGGCCGGGATGTAGAAGAACGGATGGTGGTGGATCGACGGGTGGTCCGTCACCTGTCGCATCCGGGCCCCCGTCTGTTCGTCACAGAATTCTCGGGACTCCGCCGGATACAGCGTGCCCTTGGCCATGGTTAAGTCTCCGGACTCAGTCGTCGCGGTCGAGCCCCAATAGCCGTCGTGCGTTGCCCGCGAGGATCAACTCTCTCCGGTCTTCGGTCAGGTCCATGCCGTCGATGGCGTCGAGCGTCGCGCCGATGTATCCGGGTCCCCGCTCGGGATCGAACGGGCTATCCGAGCCGAACAACATGCGCTCGACCCCGAAGAACGCCAGGGCACATTCGATCGCGGCCCGCGAGCCGAAGGTCGCCGTGTCGGCGTGGAACATCCGGAACGAGTCGAGGGGCGCGCCCTTCAGTG
Source organism: uncultured Planctomycetales bacterium (assembly GCA_964403235.1). GTDB lineage: Bacteria > Planctomycetota > Phycisphaerae > UBA1845 > JAFGLZ01 > JAFGLZ01. The sequence continues at coordinate 3,794 of CAYOGX010000286.1, forward strand.
GTGTCTTCTCGCGTTCCTTCAGCTCGGACGGGGTGCGCGTGCCGTACCCCGCCATCCCCGGGCCGAGCCGGCCCGCCACCATCGGGATCATGCCCCCCGCGTGGTGCGTGATGATCTTCAGATCGACCCAGCGCTCGAAGATGCCCGCGAAGACGAGACGATACATGGCCATGCTCGTCTCGTACGGCCAGCCCAGCGCCCACCACAGCTCGTACTTCGAATAGGCCTCGCCCGGATAGTCCGGCGTGTTCATCCCGCGTGCCGGATGCAGCCAGACCGGACGGTCGAGCCGGACCATCAGCCCCAGGAGCGCCATCACGTCGGGCGTATCGATCGGCCCGCCCGCGATGTTCGTGAAGACCTGCACCCCGCAAGCGCCGAGGTCGCGGAGCGCGCGCTCGGCCTCGGCCAGCATGCCCTCGGGATCATTCATCGGCAGGGCCGCCACGAAACCGGGGAACCGTTCCGGACGCCGCCCCGCCATCGCGGCCATGCCGTCGTTGGCGATCCGCGCCAGCTCGGCCGACCTGTCCGGCCCGACGATCACCTCGATCGGCGGCGAGACCAGGCACGGCACCTGTCTGTAGCCCGGAAACTGATCCATCAAGCGCAATCGCGCGTCCGGGTCAACCATCACGGGCACGTTGGCGGCCCGCTCGAGCATGTGGGGCCGGCTCGAGCTCCATTGCAGCGCCGCCTCGAGGAACCGCTTCGGCGCCCAGTGGCAGAATACGTCGATGATCTCGCGGGGCATGCCTGTTTCCTCGCACGCTTTCACGGCCCCCTCGAACCCTCGAGGGAACGCGCAGCATCTAATGGTAATGTGCATTATCATGTGAACCAATGGCGATTCGAGCCACCTGGATTCGTCGGCAGTTTGTAGGTCTGCGGGAGGTCGCGCTGATGGCCTGCGCCGCCGCGACGGCCATCGCCCCGGCCGCTTGCACGCGCGAGCAGAAGGACGGGCGGATCGAGATCGTCTTCAGTGACTACCCCTATCCGCATTGGACCAAGATGAACCGCGAGCTGATCGCGCTGTTCGAGCAGGAGAACCCCGACATCCGCGTCAAGTTCGTCCCCGGCCCGGTGGACAAGCTGCTGGCCATGATCGCCGGCGGCGTGCCGCCCGACGTGTGGACGACCGATCACGTCCGGCTGCCCTACTTCGCCCGCCGCGGCGTGCTGATGCGGCTTGACGATCGGATCGCGGCCGACCCGGACGTCAATCTGGCCGAGTGCTTCCCATGCACGGTTCGGGCGTGCAGATACGACGGGCACTTCTACGCCCTGCCGCACGTGTTCTCGCCCGTGTGTCTGGTCTACAACAAGAACATGTTCCGCGAGGGCGGGGTGCCGCTGCCCACGGGCGAGTGGACGTGGGACGAGTTCCTCGACGCCTGCAAAAGGCTCACCAAGGACCGCGACGGCGACGGCCGGATCGACCAGTACGCCATCGAGGTCATCTGGTCCCACCATCGCTGGCCCATCTTCGTCTGGCAGAACGGCGGCGAGGTCTACGACGCCAACGCCGATCGCTACGTGATGGATACGCCCGAGGCGATCGAGGCCATCCAGTGGCTGCACGACCTGGTGTTCAAGCACCACGTCTCGCCGTCGCGGCTCGACCAGATGGAGGGCGTGGCCAGTCAGCGGTGGGATTTCCGCTTTGCCGAGCAGCGCGTGGCCATGTTGACCAGCACCCGCTACTACATGGGCACGATGCAGGGCTTCGGTGGGTTCGAGGTGGGTGTCTGTCACCTGCCGCGGGGGCGGCACCAGGCCACCATCCAGATTGGCTCGGCGATCATGGTCAACGCCAAGGCGCGGCATCCGGACGCGGCCTGGCGGTTCGCCAAGTTCCTCAATTCTCAAAGATCCCAGAAGATGGCGGCGGCGTCCGGCCGGGCGCTGCCGTCGAATATCGCCCTGGCCAAGCAGGTCACCCATCATCCGGGCCTGCCGCCCGACGGTGACCCCGTCTTCGTCGAGGCGGCCGAGTACTGCCGATCGAAGGATTTCGAGATCACCGAGCTGCGTCGGGCGAACCACGACGCCTGGCAGACGTTCTACCGCATCCCGCGCGGCGTGATCTCGGCCGACGAGGCGTGCAGGCAGCTAAGCGCGATCCTGAACTCGGCCCTGCGCCGCTACCGTGCGGCGGGAGGGGCGAAATGATCGCGGGTGGCAGTCGGCGCAGGGCGATCGCGGTCGCATTGCTGTTCGTCGGACCGAACCTGATCGGGTTTCTGGTCTTCACGTCGTTGCCGGTCGCCGCGGCGTTCCTGCTCGCCTTCTACCGGTGGGACCTGATTTCCGCGCCGCGGTTCGCCGGACTGGGCAACCTCCAGGACCTGATGGCCGACGCGAACTTCTGGTACTACCTCTACAACACCACGTTCCTGATGCTGGGCGTGCCGCTG
>CAYOGX010000287.1:0-6182 GCA_964403235.1 uncultured Planctomycetales bacterium
GGTCAAGGGGTTGGTGAACTCGGCGATGGAGGCGTACCACGCCGCGCATCCATCGGCAAACGATCGGTTGATCGTCTACACGTGCGGGCCGGAACCGATGATGCGGGCGGTGGCCCACTGGTGCCTCGACCGCGGCATACGGTGTCAGGTGTGCATGGAGCGAATGATGGCCTGCGGGATCGGGACCTGCCAGTCGTGCGTGGTGGCGATTCAAGACGCTTCGGCCCCAGCGGGCTACGTCTACAAGCTCTGCTGTGCGGACGGCCCGGTGTTCGACGCCCGCGATGTGGTGTGGGACCAACCCGTGCCGCGTGCCGCCTATACGCCTCCCTACTGACGGATAGACATCCATTCGGCGTCCTGCTATCGTGCTGGTCCGCGTTCTCGGTTCGTTGCCCTTCAGATCGTTCGGGAGAACTCAGATGTGTAGATCGACGTGGTATATCTTGGCGTTTGCGTGTGTCGTGGTGGCACCGCTGACGGGCGGGGTGCTGGCAGCGTCAATACCCAGACCCGAACACCCCCGGCCGGACTTTCAGCGCGACGCGTGGCTGAACCTCAACGGGACGTGGCAGTTCGCCCTGAAGGATAAGAGCAGCGACGATCCGGCTGCGATCACGTTCGACCGAACGATCGTGGTGCCATTTCCGTGGCAGAGCCGGCTGTCGGGCGTGGAGGCCGTCCGCGACGGGGTGGGGTGGTACCGACGCGACGTCACGGTGCCGGCCGCATGGAAGGGGCGGCGGGTGTTTCTGCGATTCGACGCGGTCGATCAGGAGGCGACGGTCTGGCTCGACGGCAAGCAGATCGGCCAGAACAAGGTGGTCTATGTCCCGTTCGAGATCGACATCACGGACCACGCCAAGTGGGGCCGGCCGCAGAAGCTCGTCGTCCGGGCGGTCGATCACGGCAGCCAGTCGTATCCCAAGGGCAAGCAGCAGGGCTGGTACACGCCGAGCGGCGGCATCTGGCAGACGGTCTGGCTCGAGGCCAGGCAGACGACCTACGTATACGGTTTCGGGATCCTACCGGACATCAAGACGGGCTCGGCCACGTTCGTGATCGATCTGCGCGGGACCGATGCGGTCGATTCGGCGACGGTATCGGTGCGCTCGGAATCGAAGCAGTTCCCGACGGCTAGCGGCAAGGCCAAGCTGGCCGGCGGCAAGGGCTCGGTCCGCCTGACGGTCCGCGTGCCGGACCCGAGACTGTGGCATCCGGACATGCCGCATCTGTATCCGGCCGTCATCGAGGTAAAGGCGGGCGGCGCAGTGGACGTGGTGCGGACGTATTTCGGCCTGCGTGAGGTGTCGCGGGCCAAGTGGCAGGGACGACCGTATGAGTACATCCTGCTGAACGGCGAGCCGATCTACCTGCGAACGGCGCTGGATCAGAGCTTCAATCCCGAGGGGATCTACACAGCGCCATCCGACGCGTTCCTGCGTCGCGACATGGAGATCACCAAGCAGGCCGGGCTCAACGGGCTGCGGATCCACATCAAGGTCGACGAGCCGCGGCGGCTGTATTGGGCGGACAAGCTCGGCGTGCTGATCCTGGCTGACATTCCCAACCTGGGCTCGCATCCGCCGAAAGACGGCAAGCGCTGCAACTGGGAGAACACCTGGCTGGGCGCGATCCGGCGGGATTTCAACCATCCGTGCATCATCGCGTGGGTGCTGTTCAACGAGACGTGGGGCATCCGGCACGACGCGACGTGGGACGCGTGGATCGAGGAGCTGGTCCACCGCACCAGGAAGCTCGATCCGACGCGGCTGTGCGAGGACAACTCGCCCTGCCGGTACGACCACGTCGCCACGGACATCAACAGCTGGCACTTCTACATCAACAGCTATGACCGCGCCCGCAGGCACATCAAGGGCGTGGTGGACAACACGCATCCCGGTTCGGGGTTCAACTACGTCAAAGGCCGCAAGCAGGGCATCGAGCCGCTGATCAACAGCGAGTACGGCGGCATCAGCGCCGGGTCGGGTGACGGGGACATCTCCTGGTGCGTCAAGTACCTGACCAACGAGCTGCGGCTGTACCCCAAGATCTGCGGCTATGTCTACACCGAGCTGGACGACATCGAGTGGGAGCACAACGGGATCGTGAACTACGATCGGTCGGGCAAGGTGTACGGGTACGACGCATTCTGCCCGGGGATGACGGTCGCGGACGTGTTTGCGGCCGATTTCGTCTGCATGGACATCGAGCCGTGCCCCCGACGCAAGCCGGGCGAATCGCTGGCGGTCCCGCTGAAGTTCAGTCACTTCGACCGCCGGCGGGTCGAACGGGCCAGGGTCGTCTGGCAGCTCGACGGCGTGGACCGGTTCGGTCGACCCCGCAGCGCCCTGCGCAAGGGCCAGGCCGAGTTCGCCCCGAAGCACTACGACGTGATGGATCTGCCGCCGATCCAGGTGACGCTGCCGTCGGAGCAGATGGTGGCTGCGCTGTGGTGTCGGGTCGAAGCGCCCGACGGGCGGGTCTTGGCGCGGAATTATATCAACGTCGACCTCATCGGCGCCCCGCAGGCCCGCGCCGAGGTCCCCGATCCGCAGACGCTGCTCATTCGGTGGGACCCATGCATCGACGACGTCCTCTGGCCCCCGTTGGCCTCGGTGCCCGGCGTGACGGGCCTGGAGAAGCGGTGGGTGGAGAAGAACGGTGCCATCGCCTATCGCATCATCTGGCCCGAGGGGATCCAGGCGGGCGACGTGGATCGCATCGTCCTAACGGCGGAGCTGGCCGCCCGGGCCGGCAAGGAGAAATACGATTGGCCCGGCCCGAAGGGTAACCACAACTACCCTCAGACCCAGGAGCGCACGCTCCCGTCGGACATCGAGGTCCTGTTAGCCGGACAGACCATCGCCCGAATGACGCTGCCCGACGATCCCGCCGACGCGCGGGGCGTGCTGTCCCACGCGGCCGGACTCGATCCCGGCAGCTACGGTTACCTCAAGTCGATCACGGTCGAGGGCAAGACGTTGCAAGCGGTGCTCGAGGCCGTCAAGACCGCCACGTCGGCGGACCAGGCCAAACCGATCGAGCTGGCGTTCCGCGTGCCCGCCGATGCGAAGCACCGCCGCGGTGTCGCGATCTTCGGGGACCGTCTCGGCCGATACCCCGTGGACCCGACGCTCCACATCCACACCCGGGGTCCGCACGGCGTCAAGCCTTCCGTCCTCAAATGCCAGCCTGTCGTTCTGACCGCGCTGGACGGCAAGCCGATGTGGCGATACACGACCGACAAGCCGCCGGGCAAATGGTTCGATCCGGCGTTCGACGACTCGTCGTGGAAGAACGGCCGGTCCGGGTTCGGCACGCGGGGCACGCCGGGATCGAAGGTCTTCACGAAATGGCAGACGCCGGACATCTGGCTCCGCAAGACGTTCGACCTGCCGGGCGAGCCGACCCGGGGCATGGCCATCCTCAAGTACCATCACGACGAGGACATGACCGTCTATCTCAACGGCCACCTCATCGTGAAGCGCCAAGGCTACCTGAGCCGGTATCGCACCGAAATGCTCGGGCCCGACGCCACCCGCCACCTACGCAAGGGCGAGAACGTCTTGGCCGTCCATTGTCATCAGACGTCCGGCGGGCAGTTCATCGACGTGGGGCTGAGCGTGCTGTCCCGATGAGGTCGCCCCCGTCATTTCGCGGGGAATGGGACAGAATCTCACCGCCCCTTGCCTGGCCCTGCGTTGTGGATTATTTTCGGCGGGTATCATGAGCAACGAACGCATTGCCTTCATCGGGACGGGGATCATGGGCGGGCCGATGGCCCGCAACCTGCTGCGGGCGGGATTCGCCGTGATCGCGCACAACCGGACGCGGAGCAAGGCCGAGGCCCTCCAGGCCGACGGCGCGACCGTGGCCGATTCACCCGCCCAGGCCGCCGAACAGGCCGACATCGTCATCACGTGCCTGCCCGACTCGCCCGACGTCGAGGCGGTGTGGTTGGGCCCCGACGGCGTGACTGAAGCGCTCCGCTCGGGAATGCTGGGCATCGACATGTCGACCGTCGCGCCGGTGACGGCCCGCAAGGTCGCCCACACCGTCGAGCAACGCGGAGGTAGCTTCCTCGACGCGCCAATCTCGGGCGGCGACGTCGGCGCGAAGAACGGCACGTTGTCGATCATGGCGGGCGGCCCGGCCGACGCGTTCAAACGGGCCGGCCCCGTCTTCGACGCGATGGGTAAGACGATCGTCCATTGCGGTCCCAACGGCATGGGCCAACAGACCAAGCTGTGCAACCAGGTGATCTGCGTGCTGAACATCCTGGCGACGTCTGAGGCGATCGCGTTGGCCCGCAAGGCGGGCCTGGACCTGGACCGCATGCTCCAGGCCGTTACGGCCGGGGCGGCCAGTAGCTGGATATTGCAGAACCTCGGCCCGAAGATGGCCGCGGGCGACCACGCGCCCGGGTTCATGATCGATCTGCAACAGAAGGACCTGCGCCTGGTCCACGAGTGCGCCCGCGAGCTGAACGTCCCCCTGCCGGGCACGGCGCTGGTCCATCAGCTCTTCGCCGCCAACCAGGCCGCCGGCGAGGGCCGCGAGGGGACCCAGGCCATCATCAAGACCATCGAACGCCTGGCGGGACTGATTGAACGCCCGCCATAAGGTGGTCATCCGCGATGACCCATCCGAGCCGCGACCGTCAGGGAGCGGTCTGACAAATACGCTCTCCTACCGGTTGAGCGCACACCTGAACTCGGCAAGGCGGTTCGGGCATTGTGGTCTCTCAGGGTCGCGTCTTCGGGGCGGCGGGCGGCTACTCTTCCCGGCGGAAGACGGCGACGAGGTCCTCGACGGGCACGACGAAGAGCTGGTTGTCGGCCTCGAAGTCGACGGGGATGGCGTTCTTCGGATTGAACAAGACCTTGTCGTACTGCTTGAGCGGGAAGTCGTCGTCGTTCTCGACGTGAACCGATATGGTCACGATCCGCCCGGTGATCGTGGGGATCTCGATCTTGTCGGGCAGGGCGATGCCGCCCTTGGTCTGTTTCTTGTCCTCGTCCTTGCGGATCAGGACGCGCTTGCCAAGCGGCTCGACCGTCTCGATCTTAGCTGAACGCGCTTTGGCGTCCTTGGCCATGGGACCACCTCGCAGTTACCTACGCGAACTCGACCAATCCATACCAACCTTATTCTAGCGCCCCGTTGGGATACTCGCAAGCGCCTAGACGTGTGTCGTTGGCGCGTTACGTCGGACAGGACCGCTCCCTCAGGGTCGCGGCTCGGAACGGTTGGTGTGCGCTGCGGACGTTGACGCGAGCGGGGCGCGTCGGTAGCGTGGTCGTATGCGCGTGCTGTTTGTCTATCCCAACCTCAACGCCGAGGAGGGGTTCAACCACGGGGTGTCCGTGTTGAGCGGGGCACTCAAGGCGCGGGGGCACGAGACCGGCCTGATCAACATCAACGAAGCGCTCTACGAGGTGCCCACGGACGACCAGGTCGTCGAGCAGGTCCGCGTGTTCGGGGCCGATCTGGTCGCCTTCAGCGTGATGAGCCAACAGTATCGCTATGCGCTTCGGCTGGCGCGGACGATTCGTGGCGCGCTGCCGGACGTGCCGCTGGCCGTCGGGGGCGTCCACACGCTGATGTGTACCGAGCAGGTCCAGGCCGACGGGGTCTGGGATTTCATCGGCGTGGGCGAGTGCGACGAGGCCCTGCCCGAGTTGGTCGATCGGCTCGAGGCCGGCGACCCGTCGCACCGGGACGTGCCCAACTTCTGCGTCCGCCTGCCGGACGGGTCGTACCGGTGCAACCCGCTAGGGGCGTATCCGCGGCTGGAGACCGCGCCGCCCGAGGACTACGAGATCTACGACCTGGACCACATGCTGGCCCGCAAGAACGGCTGGCAGAGCATCCTGACCAGCCGGGGCTGCCCCTACGCTTGCAGCTACTGCTTCAACCGCGAGATGCGCAACCGCTACACGGCCGAGGCCAACGAGCCGCCCAAAGCCTACCTGCGACACTATCCGCCGCAGCGCGTCGTGGACGAAATGATCGCGCTCCGCGATCTACACCCGGGCATCGAGACGCTCATCTTCGACGACGACCTGCTGACGCTGAACCGCGACTACTGCGTCGAGCTGTTCGAGCGATATGCGGCCGCGAAGGTCAACCTGCCCTTCGTCCTGAACGCCCACGTGCAGGCGTTCGGCGATGAGGTA
>CAYOGX010000288.1:0-6166 GCA_964403235.1 uncultured Planctomycetales bacterium
TGGTGGTCGACGTATCAGGAACCAAAGACCAGAATCGCTTGATCCGTGTCCTGGTTTGAGAGGCTGGCTTGTGGCCCGTCGTAACCATCAGCCCTATCTGCCCTCGCTCCACCCGGACCCGCCGACGACCAAGATCCAACCGGTAGTGCGGGTGGCGCCGCTGGCGCCGACGGACCAGCTCTACAGTTACGCGGTCCCGCCCGAGCTGGTCGACCTGCTCAAGCCGGGCCAACGCGTCGAGGTCCCGCTGGGCAGGCGGAGCCGACCGACCGCCGGATTCTGCGTGGGGTTCAGCGACGAACCCTGGACCAGCACCCTCAAACCGGTGCGCCGTATCGTGGACGCCGAGCCGCTGCTCGATGAGGCCTTGATCGAGCTGGGCCGGTGGATCGGGCGCTATTATTGTTGTCCGCCCGGTCGGACGCTGGCGGCCATGGTGCCCGAACCGGTGCGGCGACAGAGCGGGTTCGATCGGGTCCGTCACGTTCGCCTGGTCAAGTCTCCGGCCGAGATCGAGGCCGATGGACAGCGCATCGGGCCCAAACAGCGTCAAGTCATCGCGTACCTGGCCAATCAAACCGGATCCGTCGAGCTCGACCGGATCAAGGCCCAACTGCAATGCAGCAACGCGCCGATCGATACCGCCGCCAGGCGAGGGTGGATCGCGATCGAGACCATCCGCAGACCGAAGCCGGGCCCGGATTTCGATCGTCCGATCGAGGAACCCGACTTCGAGCTCACCCCGGATCAGATACGAGCCGTCGAGGCGGCCCGCCGAGCGGTCGACGCGGACGCGTTCCGCGTCCTGCTGTTGTTCGGCGTGGCCGGCAGCGGCAAGACGGAGGTCTACATCCGCGCGATCCGCGACGTCGTGTCCCGGGGCCGGCAGGCCATCATGCTCGTCCCGGAGATCGCGCTGACGACGCAACTCGTCGATCGACTCACCCGCCGGCTCAGCGACGTCGCCGTCATCCATAGCGGGCTGAAGGGCATCGAGCGATCATTGGTCTGGTCCGACATCGCCGCGGGACGGAAGCGCGTCGTCATCGGTACCCGCAGCGCGATCTTCGCCCCCACGCACGAACTCGGGTTGATCGTGGTCGACGAGGAGCAGGACGGCAGCTACAAGAATCTGCAAGCGCCGCGGTTCAACAGCCGCGACGTGGCCATCGTCCGGGCTCGGCAGGCCTCGGTTCCCGTATTGATGGGATCGGCCACGCCGTCGCTGGAGACGTGGCACAACGCCAATCGGCTGCCGCACTACGAGGTGGTGACATTGCCGCGTCGGGTGGCCGGCCTGCCCCTGCCGCGGGTTCGCCTGGTACCCATGCAGGCGGTCCGACAAGGGCGCAGGGGGTTCCACGTTCTCAGCGAGCCCATGGCGCATCAGCTGCGCGAGACCCTCGAGCAAGGCGAGCAGGCGGTGCTGCTGCTGAACCGTCGCGGCTACGCCAGTTCCGTGTTCTGTCCGCGGTGTGGTTGGACGGCCGTTTGCCCCCGGTGTGACGTCAGTCTGGTCCTGCACCTCTCGTCGGGCACGCTGCGATGCCATCGATGCTCGACGCGGCAGGACGTCCCCGAGGTCTGCCCGGACGAGAGTTGCGGTGGCACGCCGCTGCGGTCCGGCATGGGGACCGAACGGGTGATCGAGGAGCTCCACCGCAAGTTCCCCCAAGCCCGCGTCGCCCGGGCCGACAGCGACACCATGCTCCGCGGCGAACATTACGAGGCCCTGATCCGCCAGTTCGAGACCCGCCAACTGGACATCCTGGTTGGCACGCAGATGATCGCCAAGGGCTTGGATTTCCCGCTGGTCTCGTTCGTGGGAGTGATCAACGCGGATACGGCGCTGCGGGTGTCGGATTTCCGCGCCGGGGAGCGGACGTTCCAGCTCATCACGCAGGTCGCCGGTCGGGCCGGCCGGTCCCGCGGGAAGGGAACGGTCATCGTCCAGACCGACGCCCCGGATTTGCCGCCGATCCGGTTGGCCGTCGCGGGCGACTACGGCGCGTTCGCCGCCCAAGAGCTGGATGCCCGCACCGCGACGTCCTTGCCGCCGATCTGGCGGCTGACGCGGATCGTTCTGGCCGACCCGCGCGATTCCCACGTTCGCAGCGAGGCGGACCGGCTCGCCGAGGCCATTCGCTACGCCGCCCTGGCCACCGGCGCGACGCTTCGGTGTGACGGGCCCGAACGGTGTCCCGTGCAGCGCGAACGTGGGCAGTACCGCTACGAGCTGCTGCTTCGGTCGCAAACCGCCGAGGACATGCAACGGGTCCTCGACCACGTCCGAGGCAAGACGCTCCAGTCGGTTCGGGCCAAGCGGGTCCTCGTGGACGTCGACCCGATCTCGTTCGCCTGAGCCCCCTCCCGTCCCGGTCCTACGGCAGCGGTACGACGACGGTCTGTCGCAGGGCGGGGATCGGGATCTTGACGGACTTCGCCCGGCGGGGCGGGGCGGATGGATAGTGATAGACGCGGAGCTCGACGTTGTCCCAAATCGGATCCTCGCACTTGAGACTGAACCGCCCGATCAGCTCGAAGCGCGTCGTGTCGGCCAGGAGTTCCCGTAAGGCGCGTGAGGCGGGCTCGTCCCAGTCGCCCTGGGCCTGAGGGGGGATAGCGGGCAGTTGCGACTCGACCACCACGTATCGGACGCCGAACTCGTCCAACAGTTCGATGATCTCCTCGGGCCTGCCCCGGTGCGTCGTATGCCGCCACCGCCCCCGGGCCGCGCGGGAGTAGAGCATCTTGCTGCCCCGAAGCGTGATGATCCGTCCGGCCGCTTTGGCGTTCGTCCGGACGTCGAACACGAACTGTCCCTCCCGGAGCCCATCCATCAAGACCACGTCCGCGTCGCCGCGCTCGACCAGCACTTGGACCGCGCCGGAATAATCCGGCAGACGCGAGGCGGGCGTCTGGAGCCCGACGACGAACTGATAGCCGATCAGCCCCGCCACCGGAATGAACCCCAACGGGAGCCCCCGCCACCGCAGCCAGATCGTCCAGCCCCGTCCAGCGAGTAGCGCTGCGGCCGGCAGGGCAAAAAAGAAGTACCGCGGCTCCTTCCACGCCACCAGCGTCTGCTGGACCCACACCAGCAGAAGCCACAGCAGCGAGAAGCGGCTGCCCTGCCATTGCCATCGAACGGCGACGACGGTCAAACCCGTGACCCAGGCCAGAAGAAACGGCCAGCCGAAGATGGTATCGAACCAGCGGATGTATTGCGTGTAGTTGTCCAGCCGCCCGAGATGGGCCCACGGCGGCCGACCCGATACCAGGAAGCGGCTGAACTCGGCGTAACGGCTGCTGACGCGATCATACAGCCCAAGGACCACCAAGATGATCAACGCGGCGGCCGCCACCGTCAGGGCCATCCTCACGCCGCTCTCGTACCGGCGGTGCCGAAGCCCCGTGGGCCAATTCTCCCGAAGCTCCGCCACCACACCGACGGTGACCAGGTGGGTCAGGAACAGCACCAGCAGGAACACGGTGGTCTGCTTGGTCAGGAGGGCTGCACAGGTGGCCAGCGCGCCTAGGATGGCCCACCCCCAACCGGGTCGGTGGTACCATGCCTGATAACACCCCGCCGCCAGGATCGCCGGGGCCACGGCCGACCATTCCAGCATCGTCATGCGAAGCCACGCCACCCCGAACGGCGCGGTGGCTAGCAAGCCCGCCGCAAGGCACGCCGCCGGGCGATTGAACATCTGCACCCCCAGCCAGTACAGACCCAGCACCGCGACGACCGCCATCGCCACCACCGTCCCCCGGGCGACGGCCTCGCTGATCCCGAAGACCCGGTACGCGGCGCCCTCGACGATCGGATGCAGCGGCGGGTAGAAAACTACCAACCCCAGGCAGGGGTAGCGGGCGTAGTACCGGCGGACCCAGTCCTCGATGTCCCCGACGTTCTCCCAATCCGCCATCAGGTCGTGCAACAGCGCGCCGTCCATTGCGTGGATCGGCGCGTCGGACCAGCTAAACCCCCCGGTACCGATCCGCTTGCCGCCGAGGGCGATGACCATGCCCGTTAGCACCACGACGGCCGCCACGTCAACCACCAGACGATGAAACCGATTCGGCGTGAACAGCACAGGCTCGACGTGGATGTCCCGCGTCCGGAGTGCTCGGCTCGGCTTGGCTCGACTGTCCATGCGGACGTGTTCCCGACTACGTCGGCCACTGAAAATCGACGACCTGCAGCTCGACCGACCGTCGGCCGCTGAACTCGTTGATGATCGGCTCGAAGGCCAGCCGACACCTGCGATGGTCGCGCAGGGCCTGCTCGCAGCCGGCCTGCCCGAAGGCGATGCCCCGGCGAACCGCCTGGCCCTGACGGACCGTCAACTGGAGATGGTCGCCGCCCTTCCCGACGATCCTCGGCTCGCCCACCAGATCGACCCACGAGGTGGCCCATCTCGGTTTGGGGTTGCCCTGACCGAACGGTCCCAGCCGCTTCAGATCGTTGACGACCGGCTCGGTCAGGTCGACCACGTCGATCTCGCCCTCCAGCTGGACCCGCGGTTGCAGGTCCGCAGGCGACAGGGCGTCGTTCGCGTGAACGATCAGGGCCTCGGTGAAGGCGTCGACGGTATCCGCCCGGATACGCAGTCCGCCGGCCATCGCGTGCCCGCCGTAGCTGAGAAGGTGCGCCTTGCACCGTTCCAGCGCCTCGTGCATCGGGAAGTGTCGCACGCTACGGGCCGAGCCCTGGCCCTCCTCGCCGTCCAGGGCGATCAGCACCGCCGGCCGACAGAACTCCTCGACCAGCCGAGACGCGACGATGCCGATCACGCCCGCGTGCCACTCCTGGCGCGCCAACACGATCGCTCGACGGTTCAGCCCGTCCATGCCCGACTGGATCACCATCTGGCGGGCCTGCTGGAGCAGCTTCCGCTCCAGAGCCTGACGCTGGCGGTTCTGCTGACCGAGGTACAGCGCGATCTCGCGGGAGCGGACCTCGTCGGCGCGGGTCAGGAGTTCGACGGCCAGCCGGGCATGGCCCATCCGCCCGATCGCGTTCAGGCGCGGGGCCAGCACGAACCCGACGTGATAGCTGTCCAGCCGCTCACCGGTCAGCCCCGTCGCCTCGATCAGCGCCCGGATCCCGGGCAGCCGACTGTGCCGAAGCCCCAACAGCCCGTGACGGGCCAGCACGCGGTTCTCACCGGTCAGCGGCACGACGTCGGCGATCGTGCCCAGGGCCGCCAGGCTCAGCGCCTCGACCAACAGATCGCGATACGCCTGCGAGACCCGACCCGCAAAGCTCGGCGTCAATCGCTGGGCCAGCGCCCACGCCAGCTTCATCGCCACCGCCGATCCGGCCAGATGCGGGTTCCCGTAGTCGCCCAGTTGTGGGTGGACGATGGCGAACGCATCGGGCAAGACCTCGGGTGGGGCGTGATGGTCCGTGATGATCAGATCGATGCCCAACTCGCGAGCGCGCCGCGCCTCGTCGCAGGCCGTGACCCCACAGTCCACCGTCACGACGACCTTGGCGCCCTCACTCGCCAGACGTTCGACGGCGTCCGCGTTCAGACCGTAGCCCTCGTCGATCCGGTGCGGGACGTAGAAGCCACAGTCGGCCCCCGCCGCGTGCAGGCAGTGCCACAGGATCGCGATGCCCGTCATGCCGTCGACGTCGTAGTCGCCGTAGATGACGATTCGCTCGCGTTGGCGCGCGGCCCGAGCCAGCCGATCGGCCGCCGCGCCGACGCCCGTCAAGGACTCCGGCGCGTGCAGGTCACTCAGTTGGGGATCCAGGAATCGCCGGGCCTTCTCGACGTCCTCCAGCCCGCGGTTGTGCAGGACCTGTGCCACGACGGGCGCCACCCTCAATCGGGCGGCCAACTGCTCGCGGCCCTTCCAGGGCGGCTCGATGATCCATCGCTTGGCCATCTCCTGTTCGACCATGCCGGAGGATCCCTCCGTGTCGGTCCGGGCCCTATTGTAGCAGCAAGCGGCGGACACTCAAAAGAAAACGGCGCCGCGCTGTCTCGCGCGGCGCCGTTGATGCCATACAAGTTCGATTTGTGCTTCCTGGGGCGCTCGCCCTACAACCCGTAGGTCGTGCCCTCGAAGTCGGCGTCGGTCAAACCTTCGTTCAGCCGCACGTCCGTGTACTCGTATTGGCCGAGCAGCGTCTTCTTGGCGTCGTCGGCGT
>CAYOGX010000289.1:0-6151 GCA_964403235.1 uncultured Planctomycetales bacterium
CGACCGCGTCATCGCGGCGGCCGAAATCGCCAACGTCGACGCCATCCATCCCGGATACGGGTTCCTGTCGGAGAACCCGACATTCGCGGACCAGTGCCGGGAGTCAAAGATCGAGTTCATCGGGCCGACGGCCGAGGCCATGCGGATGCTCGGCGACAAGGCCGGCGCGCGCAAGCTGGCCAAGAAGATCCGCGTGCCCGTCGTGCCGGGGAGCACGGACCCGCTGGAGACTGACGAGGAGGCGGTCGATCTGGCCGAGGAGATCGGCTACCCCGTCATGATCAAGGCCGTCGCGGGAGGGGGCGGTCGCGGCATGCGCGTCGCCCACAACCGAGCGACGCTGCTGAGCAGCCTTCGCAACGCCCGGGCCGAGGCCGAGGCGGCATTCAGAAACCCCGGCATCTACCTCGAAAAACTGATCGACCAGCCCCGGCACGTCGAGGTGCAGATCCTGGCCGACCATCAGGGCAATGTCCTGCACCTGTGGGAACGTGACTGCACGCTGCAGCGGCGGTACCAGAAGCTGATCGAGGAGGCCCCCTCGCCCGCGATCGACAAGTCGACCCGCGAGGAGCTGTGCCGGGCGGCGGTGCGGCTGGCGAAGGCGGCCGGCTACGTGTCCGCAGGGACGGTGGAGTTCCTGGTCGATCGCGAGCAGAACTACTACTTCATCGAGGCGAACGCCCGGATTCAGGTCGAGCACCCGGTCACCGAGATGGTGACCGGCCTGGACCTGATCAAATGGCAGATCCGCATCGCCGGCGGCGAGACCCTCACCATGAAACAGCGGGACGTCGTCCAGCGCGGGGTGGCGATCGAGTGCCGGATCAACGCGGAGGATCCGTCCAACGGGTTCAGCCCGTCGCCGGGCCGGATCGAGCGGTTCGTGCCCGCCGGGGGGTACGGGGTGAGGGTGGACACGCACGTCCATCCGGGATACGTGGTCTCACCCCGCTACGATTCACTGATCGGCAAGCTGATCGTCCATCAGGCCTCGCGAAACGAGGCGGTCGCGTGCATGCGGCGGTGCCTGGACGAGTTCGTCATCCATCCGATCAAGACCACCTTGCCGTTGTACCGTGAGATCTTCAGCCACACGCATTTCTTGCGCGGTCAGGTGGACACTGGATTTATCGAGCGGACGTGGTAAGTTGGCATCGGTCTGATAGTCGCGGTGGCACACGGTTGAGCGCCGCGGCGCACGAACGTGCATGTTGGCAGAAGCAGGCGAGACGTGAGGCAGGATCCATGACATCATTGTTGAGGGGCAACGCGGTCGTCGGTCAGGCGGGGGGACCCACGGTGGTGATCAACCAGTCGCTCGCCGGTGTCATCCAGGAGGTGCAGAAGTACGACCACATCGAGCGTTTGCTCGGGGCGCGACACGGCGTGGTCGGAATCATGCAGGAGGATTTCATCGATCTGAAGCGCCAACCCTCGGAGATGCTGGAGCTGGTGGCGTATACGCCGGCCTCGGCGCTGGGGTCGACGAGGCACAAGCCGGTGGACAAGGACTTCGAACGGATCCTGGACTCGTTCAGGAAGCACAACGTCCGCTACTTCTTCTACATCGGGGGGAACGATTCGGCCGAGGCGGCCCAGATCATCAACAAGATGGCCCAAGAGGCGAACTACGAGCTGCGCGTGATTCACATTCCCAAGACGATCGACAACGATCTGCTGGTGACCGATCACTGCCCGGGGTACGGCAGCGCGGCGAAGTTCGTGGCGTCGGCCTTCATCGGGGACAACCAGGACAACCGCGCGTTGCCGGGCATCAAGATCAACATCCTGATGGGCCGTGATGCCGGGTTCATCACGGCGGCCAGCATCTTGGCCAGACAGCGCGAGGACGACGGCCCCCACTTGATCTACGTCCCGGAGCGGTCGTTCTGCGTGGCGCGGTTCGTCGAAGACGTCGGCAAGATCGTGGACAAGTTCGGCCGGTGTCTGGTGGCCGTCAGCGAAGGCATCCGTGACGAGGCCGGCGTGCGGTGGACCCAGCGCGTCGTCGAGGAGATGGAGGCCAGGAGCGGCCGGGCCGGCACCGTCGAGACCGACAGCTTCGGGAATATCCAGTTGTCGGGTACGGGCACGTTGGCCGACTACCTGGCCGGCGTGATCCGAAACGAGTTGGGCAAACGCAAGTCCGACCTTCGTGTGCGGGCGGACACGTACGGATACCTCCAGCGCAGTTTTCCCGCTTGGAGCGAGGTGGACGCCTGGGAGTCGCGGCTGTGCGGGCAGATGGCGGTCAGCTATTCCCTGGAGACCGACCAGGACGGAAGCGTGGCCTTGATGCGGCTACCCGGCACGAGCTACGCGTGCGGCACCCAACTCGTGCCCTTGCAGGAGGTCGCGCCCGCCACGGAGCCCAAGACCAAGAGCCTGCCCGACGAATACATCGCCCAGCAAGGCAACTACATCATGGACCAGTTCCTGGTCTACGCTGGCCCGTTGGTGGGGAACCTGCCGAGGGTGGGTTGGTTCGAGCAGGTCAAGACGGGCCAGGCCTACGGGGGCGGATTGGGGCCTCGTCAGTAAGCACCCTTGCCGCGCCAGACTGCGGGAATCGTTCTGGCGACGTACTTGAGGTCCTCGAAGACCGAGTACCTCTGGATGTACATCAGTTCGAGCCGGATGCGGTCGTCCAGCTTGAGGTTGGCGCGCCCGTCGACCTGCATGGGTCCGGTAATGCCGGGTTTGACCGACAATCGCCTACGCTGCCAGAGGTTGTAATGGTCCACGATGCGGCGTTCCTCCGGACGCGGGCCGACGATGCTCATGTCTCCCTTGACCACATTGAAGAACTGTGGCAGCTCGTCCAGGCTCCAACGTCGCAACGTCCTGCCGAGGACGGTGATGCGCGGATCGTCCGGGCGTTTTTCCAATAGCGGTTCCGATCGTCCCTCCAGGTCGGTCACCTCGTCGACCTGCTCGTGCGCTCCCTCGATCATGGAACGGAACTTGTACATCTGGAAGGTCTGGCCGTTCTCGCCGACGCGCTCCTGCTCGAAGAAGACCGGACCACGCGAGGTCAGCTTGATGGCGGCGGCGATTCCGACCATAACCGGCCACGACACGGCCAGCACGAGGGACGAAAAGATCAGGTCAAATGTCCGTTTGACGATCGCGTGATATCCGGCGATCACCGGGTCCCGCAGCCCGATCAGGGGGATATCACCAATCTCGTTGAGCGTCGCCCGGACCATGATGACCTCAAACAGATCGGGCACGACCCGGAGCCTGACACTGTGAGCCTGGCAACGATGCACGATCTCGAGGATTCGTTGATGCTGTTCGCCTGGCAAGGCCACTATCAATTCATCGAGTGGCTCATCGTCGAGGATCTGCTCGAGCTGGTCGAGCCGACCGAGCCATCGCTCGCGCCGGAGCCCGGCGGGTAGGGGTCGGTCGGTGATGATCCCCACGGACAGATAGCCATAGGTGGGGTGTTCGCGAAACGATCGGATCAACCGAACGGCCGATGGGGTGGCGCCGACGACGGCGACGCGTCGCTGGAGCTTGCCGCGCTTGCGGAGGGCCTGTCGCAGCGCCTCCTTGACGATGCGGCTGATGGCTAAGAGGACCACGCCGAACGTCCCGAAGAACGCCAAGAACCATCTTGGATAGACGAAGATACGGGTGAGGTAGACGAAGGCCAGGAAAAGCGCGAACGTCAGGATCAACGCCCCGGCCAAGTTGGTGATGGTGTGGGTCAAGCTACGCTTGTAGCTGTAGGTCTCGAGCACCGAGGTCGAGGTGAGCCACAGCAACCCGACCGACGCGAGGGTCAGGACGACCTCCTGCAGACCGAACGGGTCGGTCCGGATGCCGATCTGGCCCGACTCCTTGACCCAGTAGGCCAGGACCAGGGCCAGCCAGACCAGGCACAGGTCGAGCAGGCGGTGAAGCGTCCGCGAGACCGCGTCCTCGCGGCGAACGGCACTAATCATGTGCAATGCTCCCGAGAGCCCATCCGGGCGACTACCGCGCCTCTCGCGCCAGACGTCGACCCAGAAGTCTACCACATTTCCCGGCGGTGCGGTAGTGCCGTCTGGCGGTAGCGAAGGCTCGCGGCGGGCAATAAGGAGATAGCGGGTGTTTGGGGTGGCGTTTAGCCGAACGCCGTGGCCACGGGTCGGGTCCCGCACTGCCGCGCGGGAAGGGGGGCGGCTTGGTGCGAGGGGCTAGTTGATAAGGAATTTTCCCGATTTCTTCCAGCCGGGTCTTGACAATGGGGGGCCGGTTCGAGGACGATGCGGGGCCCACAATGTGGTAGTACCACATTGTGGTATCTGGGGCACACGGAAGGGCGCCGCGCAACGCCCCAATTGGGTGCCGCGCAGGAGCGGGCCTGCCGAAAGACAGACGCGCTATTATACACGGAATCCGACGCGGTATCCGAAACGGCACGGACGCCGAGGGTCGCAACGAGACCGTCCGGGCCGGGTGGGCCCGCGACATGTGGCAGCAGGGTCAGCTTAGGCTGAGGAACCCCTATCGCTTGAGTTGAGGAGGCGTGACGTGGCCAAACTTGTCCCCCCACACGGTTCACCTGACTTGAAACCCTTGTTATTGGAAGGCGCCGCCAAGGACGCCGAGGTGAAAAAAGCCGGCTCGTTGCCCAAGGTCACCTTGACCAGCCGGGAGACCGGTGACCTGATCATGATGGGCATCGGCGGGTTCACACCGCTGGAAGGTTTCATGGGTAAGGCCGACTGGCAGGGCGTGTGCGACCAGATGACGATGACCAGCGGCGTGTTCTGGCCCATCCCGGTGACGCTGAGCGCCGACAAGGCGACGGCCGACGGCATCAAGGACGGCGGCGAGGTCGCGCTGGTCGCCGAGGATGACGGCGAGCTCATGGGCACGATGACGGTGACGGAGAAGTACACCATCGACAAGGCCCACGAGTGCCAGCAGGTCTTCACCACGACCGACGAGGCCCATCCGGGCGTCAAGATGGTCATGGCGCAGAAGGAGGTCAACCTGGCCGGACCGGTCAAGGTCCTCAGCGAGAGCTTCTTCCCGACCGAGTTCCCCGGCCTGTATCAGCGGCCAGCCGAGTCCCGAAAAATGTTCGAGGACAAGGGTTGGGCCAAGGTCGCGGCGCTTCAGCTCCGGAACCCGATGCACCGGTCGCACGAGTACCTGGCCAAGATCGCCATCGAGGTCTGCGACGGCCTGTACATCCATCAGCTGATCGGCAAGCTCAAGCCAGGGGACATCCCGGCCGAGGTCCGCGTCAAGGCGATCCAGACGCTGGTGGACAAGTACTTCGTCCCGGACACCGTCATCCAAGGCGGGTATCCGCTGGACATGCGATACGGGGGCCCGCGCGAGGCGCTGCTGCACGCGGTGTTCCGTCAGAACTACGGGTGCAGCCACCTGATCGTGGGCCGCGACCACGCAGGCGTGGGCGACTACTACGGGCCGTTCGACGCCCAGAAGATCTTCCAGGAGATCCCAGTCGGTGCCCTGCAAACCCAGCCGCTGCCGATCGACTGGACGTTCTACTGCAACGCGTGTGACGGAATGGCCAGCATGAAGACGTGCCCGCACGGCAAGGATGATCGGGTGCTGTTGAGCGGGACGATCGTTCGGAAGACGCTGGGCGAGGGCGGCGATCTGGACCCGCGTTTCAGCCGGCCCGAGGTGTTAGCGATCCTGAAGGACTACTACCAGAACCTGGAAGAGAAGGTGGAGGTTAAGCTGCACGGAGCAGCGACAGGAGAGACCAAGAAGAAGAAGAAGAAGTAAAAGTAATGATTCCCTTAAGTCAAGCGGACGTCAGCCGGACGCGACCCATCGAGGCCGAGTCGAGTGCCGTTGGGTGACTTGAGCCACGGGTCGCGGTGGGTCCTGGGGTGTCGCCAAGTCCAACCCGTCCGACGGGCCGCAAGTCATAGACCGATGTGTTCCAAAGAACCCAAAGGAGGTGCATAAATGCCTAGCTATGTCATCCCCGAGAAATGCGACGGGTGTAAGGCGCTGGACAAGACGGCCTGCCAGTACATCTGCCCCAACGACCTGATGGTGCTGAACAAGGAGACGATGAAGGCCTACAACCGCGAGCCCGAGATGTGCTGGGAGTGCTACAACTGCGTCAAGATCTGCCCGGTTCAGGCGGTGGAGGTCCGCGGGTACG
>CAYOGX010000290.1:0-6137 GCA_964403235.1 uncultured Planctomycetales bacterium
GCTCCCGCGATGTCCGGAACCCCCACGCCTGCTGGGGGATGATGACGCTGACCCACGCCCCTGGCAGGCCAGGGGCCCATGCTACTATTCGTACAAGGGACGGATCGGCCGACCAAACCTATGCCGGCTGATACCACCCGGTGCCGGTGTTCGCCAGGCGCATCCCAGAAGTCCAGACGGTCGTGTGGCATGGTCAAGGGACGACCCGCGAGGGTCGGATCTTGGCCATGTTGCCAAGATCGCCGGTGCGCCCACGGCCAAGCTCAGCCTCGTCCCTCGGCCTCGCTTGACCGTGCCACCCCTCGCCACCGAAATCAGGATGCACCGGCCCATGCCAGCCCTCGGGCCTACGCGGCCGACAGCCGCTCGATCGCCTTACGGACCATGCGGATCGCCTCGGGATGCCGCATCACCAGGATATCGCCACCCGATTGCAGCAGGTCGGTGGCGGTGATGGCCTCCCAAATCGGTCCGCGCTTGGCGGCCGGGCCCAGCACGGGCATCTCCTCCTCGCTGACCTTGCTCTCTTTGGCCCGCCAGGCCTCCATGCCCACGTCCATCAGCACCGGCTGCTGGAGTTGCCGGTCGCCGTTGACGGCCGCCAGCCGCATCCGCTCCTGGATGCTGTAGACGTACTCCATCCCGTAGCCTAGCGACCCGGTCGTCGGAAACGACACGATCTCCTCCAGGGGGAACCCCGCGTCCGACGCCAGGATGTTGACCTGTTTGGCGATGTTGATGTCCAAGGGCGACTCGGCCAGGATCTTGTGTCCGCTGGCCACGCAGGCGGCCACCAACGTTGCATAGTTCTTCTCGACGATCGTGCCGAACAGGCAGTTCTCGCCGCGGGCCGCCTCGGTACACTTCGGCAGGACGTTGTTGTCCTTGTCGTACACGCCGCACCCCCACACGATCAGCGGCAGGTCGACGGCCTCCAGACACGTGCGGACTGACTCTGCCGCCTGGTCCGGCGACCGATCCTCCGCGTCGGGGTGCGTGCCCATCAGCTTCAGGCAGATCATCTCCGCGCCGAACTCGACCGCCTTCTCGCACCAGCTGGCCAGGTCGCCCATGGCCTCGCCGTAGGCGTCCTTGAGCTGATCCGGCCAGGCCTCGGCCCCGGCGTCCCAGACCTCGACGGCAATGGCCTGCGGATGGCCCCGCTCACCCTCGAATCCCAGCCACGGAAGGCCGATCGCCCCGCCGACCGTCACCGTCTTGCCGCGGGTCCCGCCATCGTCCTTCGTCGCACCGATCGTCACGGTGTTCAGCCCGGCTGCGTATGTCTCGCTGACCTCTGGTACCGCCATAGCTCGTCCTTCCATTCAGTTGAGAACGCCTGTTCAACACGGATGAACAACACGATCCGCTGCCCGTCCTAGGACCTCGCATCTAGGGCCGCGCCCGCTCGACTCCTCACTACGATCGGCTCGCGGTGCTGCCGGCCGCCTCGCGACACTGCTCCAACAACTCGCCGACGGGCTCGGCCACCTCGCTGACGGACTCAGGCGTCACACCCTCGCCGGTCACCGACAGCCGGGCCAGCGGCTCGCTCAACGGGATCTGGATCCTCGCATCGACCGTTACGGACTCCGCCACCTCGACCGCCTTGGGCGCCAGGCCCTCCGGCCCGATCTTGTTGATCACCAACACCCGGCGTCCGATCTTGATTGGCAGGCTGTCGGCCAGTTCGTTGATCCGCAACACCGTCGTCAGCCCCACGTACGTCGGCTCGCTCACCAGAACCAGCAACTGCACGTCGTCCGAGGTCAGCCGCGACAGGTGCTCCATCCCCGCCGCGTTGTCGATCACCACGAACGGGTAGCTCCGCCTCAGCGTCGCCAGATAGCGACGGAGCAGACTGTTCACGTAGCAATAGCAGCCTGGTCCCTCAGGCCGACCCATCGCGATCAGATCGTACCCGCTCGCCTCGACGACGATCTCGTTGAGCCACTGATCGACCAGTCGCTCCTTGGGAATCTCCGTCACCCGCTGCGCTGCCTCGCGGGTCTGGTCGCGGATGTCGCTGATGGTCCCGTCGACGTCCAGTCCCAGCAACAGCCCCAGCGACGCATTGTGGTCGGCGTCGACGGCCAGCACCGGGCCGTCGCCTGCGCTCACCAGGCCGTGGATCAAGGCCGCGCTCAACGTGCTCTTGCCCGTCCCCCCCTTGCCGCTGATGGCGATCACCGCGCCCACTAGCGTTGCACCTCCGCCGCCTGCTTTCGCATCCGCGCCATTACGCGCGGGAACCGCTCGATGTCCGTGTGCGGGAAGAAACACGCCGACGAGAACTGATCCATGAACGTCGGGTCCGTGCCCAGCTCGAAGTACGTCATGCCGCCGGCGATCTGTTGGACCTCGGCGTATTTCGCACGCGACAGGGCCGCCAGCTTCGCACCCGTGATCGACGTGTTGCCCACGAACCGCAGCTTCTCGGGCGGCACGTCCGGCAACAACCCGATCGTGGTCGCGCTGTCCAGATTCAGGTAGTTCCCGAACGCACCGGCCACCAGGATCTCGGTGATGTCGTCAAACGTCATGCCCAGGCTGTTGAGCACGACGCACGCCCCGGCGTAGATGGCCCCCTTGGCTCGCAGCAGGTTCGCGATGTCCTCCTGCGTGATCACTACGTCGCGGTCGCCGCCGGCTTCCATCGCCTGCACCACCACGTACTCCAGGACCTCCCGGTCGTCCGCGCGGATTCGGTCGCAACCGTCCGGCTGTAGCCGGCCCGTCTTGTCGATCAGCCCGACGTTCAACAGCTCGGCCAGCAGGTCGATGTAGCCCGTCCCGCAGATCCCGATCGGCGGGGCCGAACCCACCGTCGAATAGGACGGCGCCCGCCGTCCATCGAACAGCTTGATGTGGTCGATCGCGCCTCGCGTGGCCCGCATCCCCGCCTCGCTCTCGGCCCCCTCGAACGCCGGTCCCGCCGACGTGCTCGCGCAGACCAGGAAATCCTTGTTCCCGATCGCCACCTCGCCGTTCGTGCCGATGTCCAACAACATCATCACGTCGTCGGACTTGTGCATGCCAGTCGCCAACACGCCCGACGAAATGTCCGCCCCCACGAACGCCGCCACCGACGGCAGGCAGTACAGCAGTCCACGCGTGTTGATCTTCAGCCCGATTTCCACCGCGCGGAACGGCGGCGGCGTGTAGGCCGCACCCACGTACGGCTCCTTACGTACCCACTCCGGCGTGATCCCCGTCAGCAGGTGCAGCATCGTCGTATTGCCCGCTACCGTGATCAGCGTCACGTCGCCGAACCCCAGGCGATGCCGCTCCAGCAACTGCCGGATCAGATCGTTCACGTCACCGACGATGGCCTCCTGCAGCTCCTTGAGCCCCCCTTCGGTGTTGGTTGCGTGCATGATCCGACGGATCACGTCGCTCCCGTAGCGGATCTGCGAGTTGTACTTCGCCGCCGCGCCCAGCGTCTGCGCCGTCGTCAGATCGATCAAATGGGCCGCCACCGTCGTCGTGCCGACGTCGACGGGGACGGCCATATTCCGCCGGCCCGTGTCACCCGCCTCGACGTCCAGGATCTCGGTCAGGCCGCCCCGATCCGCCGTCGTCGCCGTTACCTTCCAATCACCCTCGCGGAGGATCTTGGGCAGGCGCTGCGTGACCTTCAGGCCCATCTGGAACTTGCCGTTCCCCAGCCGCTTGGCCAGTACGTACTCGAGCCGCTCCAGATCGGCCGTGTTGTCGTCCAGCGACGGCGGCGGCAGCTCCACGTAGTGCTTGCGGACCAGCGGGCATAGGTCGGCCTCGTAACGCTGCCGTAGCAGCGTCTGGCTGAAGCGGTCTTCTTCCTGGTCGGCCGCCTCGACCGTCTCGCGAATCCGCGACTCGGCGGGCACCTCGATCGCCAGATCCGATTCCACCCGCCCCTGGCACGCCAGGATGTACCCCTTCTGGATCTCCTCCCGCGTCAGGAACTCCGTCGACGCCCCCCGGACCTGCCCCTTCTGAACGATCACCCGGCACTTGCCGCACACGCCCTCCCCACCGCACAGGCTGTTCACGTACACACCCGCCTTGTTGGCCGCCTCGAGGATCGTCACCCCCGCGTCCACCTCGACCGACATCCCATCAGGCGTGAACGTCACCGTGTACTGCTCTGCCAACCGTTGAACTCCTTGGCTTGGCCGGCACCCTCGTGACCGCTACGGCTTCCAGTCGTTCTTCAGGAACGGCACCAGCCCGCTGGCTTCCTTCGGACCGATCAGCACGGACCACCCGCTCTCGTCCTCGATGCCCGCGCTGAGCACGGCCACGTGCCCCGGAATCACCACCTTCTTGTGCTTGACCTTCCCGCTGACCTCGGACTTGTTGATCGCCTCGGTGATCGTCTCGGCGTTGAACTTATCCGCCGCCCAGGCCGTCAACACCGACGTGCCCTCCGTGTCCACCGCGATGATCCGCGCCGGCACCCGCGACGATTCCACCTCGCTCTCGACCGAGTAGTAGCTCAGTGAGAAATTCGTCGTGATCAACACCGGCGACGTGTCGCCCGGCTCCCCGACGTCGTATATCTTCGGCTCGACCTGAACGGGCTTCTGCGGATCGGTGTAGATGTTTTGTCGCGTCGTCAGGATCGGCAGCATCTGCCACGGCTCGAACGCCTCGGTCACCACGATCCCCGCGTACTTCAGCACATACGCGCACGCGTCGATGGTGGCCTGCTCGGCATCCTCGTCGATCGCGCACATCACGACCGGATAGCCCAGCTCGCGGCAGTTCTTCTTCATGGCCGCTCGCCGCGTCTTGGTCAGGAATTCCAGTCCCGCCGCCGGACCGACGTGGCCCGGCGCGATGAACATGTCTTCCAGCCCGGCGGCCTTTATCTTACTCGTCAGTCCGGCCAGCTTCTCCAGGTCCGTCTCCGTGACCATCAGGCTGCCGCCGCAGTCCTTGGCGATCTCGACGAAATCCTCGGGATTGCCGTCACCCGGGCAGATCAGCGGCTTCTTGTCCTTCAGCTTGGCCGCAGCCGCCTTGACCGCATCCGCGCTGTTGCTGCACAGCACCATCGGCCAGCCCAGCGCGGCGTCGATCTTGCCCGCCGCCGCGGCGAACGTGTTGGCGTCGCCGCTGGCGTTGTAAAGCGCGATGACGTCGGGTTCCAGCGTCATGCCCATCCGGACGAACGACAACTTCTTGGCTGCAGCGCACTTGCCGTCGGCGTCCGCGTCGTCGTCGGTGATCCGCAGCGCGATGGCCGTGGGATTGATGAACTTCTCGTCGTGCCGGAACAGCGACGTCTCCTGGCCCACCTTGAACGCCTTATCGCCCGCGCCGACCTCGACCAGTCGCTGTGGCGGGGCGCTGGCGGCCTCCAGGTTCGCCCGCGCCTCGTCGGTTACGTGCGGGCAACTGTCCAGGCCCGCCTGGCCCTGCGCCACCTTCATCGCGAACGCCAGACACGTCGGGATGCCGCAGTCCTTGCAGTTTGTTTTGGGCAGTTGCTTGAAAATCTCCAGTCCCGTCAATGCCATCGCAAGTGCTCCTGAATCAGATACCCCTGGGCTAAGCAGACCTTATGTGTGCAATCAAACAGTATCCGGGCGGCAGACTACGCTGCCAGCCGTACATCTAACAACAAATCCCCAGCCCACGCAATCCAACGAACCCAACAACCGGCTTGTCCAGACCCCCACGTCAGGGTTCGGGGTTCAGAAGTCGGGGATTGGGGTGTGGGCGCTCGCACCCGACCACGTGACCAAGCCGCGACAACACCGAACGGCGACGCGCCGACCTCCAGACCCTGAACCCTGGCCCCTGAACCCCGACCCCCGCCTAAAACATCGGATCCATTGCCAGGGCTGGGTGTTCCTTCTCCGTCAGGTAGTTCACCAGGCCCTCGCTGTCGGTGGCGATCGTCTCGTCGCAGATGCGATCAACGAAATCGTCCGGCAGGCCGAGCTCCTTGGCACGCTTCTCCATTCGCGGCCGCACCGCCTCTTTCAGTTCCTTGGGCATCCAGATGATCCGCGCCATCCCGCCGTCCGCCGTGATGAACTTCGGGCTGGTCAGCCACAACCGCCCGACCCCCAGGAAACCGGGCGTCTGCGACCCGCCTCCCACCGAACCGGCCAGCGTGCTGAATGTCATGCCGATCGGCGTCT
>CAYOGX010000291.1:0-2660 GCA_964403235.1 uncultured Planctomycetales bacterium
TCAAGCGGTGCAACATCCTGTACAGCACGCCGGACGGGATCTACCCGTTCTGCACGTTGAACGGCGGGCCCGCGTATCGCACGTTCCTCGAGCGCAAGTACAGCAAGAGCACCGAGGACTGGGAATTCGAGCATCCCGAACTGCCGATTCGTCCGTCGAGCCACCCCATGGCCGTCATGCCCTGGATGGACCGGTTTGGCGCTGAGGTCGATGAGCCGATGTTCACGCCCGAGTTGGAGGCCAAGCTCGAAAAGATGGCCGCCACCTACGCCTCCGACGACTGGTTGGGCGACAACGGCGGCGGCAACGGCCGACGATAGCTTCACATCATCCGAACGTTACGGACTGACCGGAAACGAATCGTTCCCGTCGGGGCAAAGGACGTTCTGGCCGGCGTTCTCGGCATGCGAGATGGCGTTGGCCGTCGGGTTGATCGTCTGCTAGCTGACCTGGTTGGGAGCCCGGACATCGTCGAGGTCGTCGCACGGATCGTCGGAGATCGGGATGGCCTGGGGATCGCTGGGCAAGATCATCGGCTTCGGCCTGATGTATCGCTTCTGCTTGATGATTACGACGGAGCGTCGCGTGTTACCCGGGCCGTTGGCGTCAGAGGCACTGCGGGGCAGCCACGAGGCGCCCGATCGGACGCCCGCGAACGGCGGGGGGGCGCCATGGTCGGCAGCGTACTGTTGCACGCTCTGCCCGATGGTGGAGAGGTTCATCCCGCGTTCCCCCCTCTGGCGAACGCCATAATAGCTCGGCACGAAGATACCGACGATGATCAAGATGGCGGCCGCGACACCCACCACCTCGCTGAGCGACATCAGCGCGGGCATCATGGACGTTTCCGCCCCGGACGGCGGAGGCGACGCTGGCGGCTCAAACGGGATCGTCTGGCTGGATGCTCGGATATGCCCCATCACGGACTGGACCAGGTTGGGCGGCGCGGGCGGTGGCGTCCAGGCCTCAAGCGGCTTTAGCGCGTTGGCGAGTCGGGCGCGCTTGGCCTGCAGATCCGGGCGGTTCGACAACGCCTGTTCGAGCCGGGCCCGATCGGCCGGATCGAGCAAGTCCATCTGCTCGTCAAACAGCAGCGATTCCACGTTGTCAGGGAGTTGATCCGCGCTCATCTGTTCCGGTTCTCTCCTTTGAGGGTTCTCGGAACCACCTTCACCGGGCCCCGGCTTCCTGGCCGGTCGCCTCTCGATACGCTTCGGCAAACGCCGCCACCGCGGCGTGGAGCCGGCTCTTGACCGTACCCAACGGGATGCCGAGGATCTCAGCCATGTCCTTGTAGGCGAACTTGTGGTAGTAGGCCAAGATCAGTGTCTCCCGCAAATGCGCTGGCAACTGTTCAACGATACGTTTGACGACCTGCTGTTGTTCGGCGATTTCCATGGGTTGGCCAGGCTCGTCGTCCGCACCGGCCAGAAAGTCCAGGAATCGCTTCCCATGGTCTCGATCCTCGTCGATCGTAGCGTCGAGGGGGACCTCAGGGCGCCTTGCCCTGCCCCTCAACATGTCGCGAGCCTTGTTGGCCGCGATGGTGAATAGCCACGGCCTGAGACGCCGCGATGGGTCAAAACCGCCGGCCGATAGGTGGACTTGCAGGAACGTCTCCTGAACGATGTCCTCGGCTGCCGCCGTGCCCCCCGTGAAACGGACCAGAAAATGAAACAGCTCCTGACTATACCTGTCGACCAACAGCTCGAAGCGATCGGTTCGCCCCTCGGCATATTCGGCAATAAGCTGCTCGTCAGTGGGCGCTGTCACCGCTTCTATCATCCTTACGATGGGGCGTCCGTTGCGGTTCGGGCGAGATCGAGTTTTGTCGATGATAGCACGCCCAGGCCCGACGTCAATTTCTCCTTGACATTTCGACGGGCCGAAAATATGTTTCCGGCCAGGACTTACAGCGTTTCGGGAGGGCCGTATCCGTGCTGAGACCCCCCTTGAACCCGCTGGTGGGGCGGGCGGAAATGCCGAGATTTCGCCTAAAGCGATGCCTTTTGGTTGCTATGATGACCGTCTGTTTCGGGTTGGCGACCTGGGGCCTTGGGTCGTTGTTGGCCGGCACGTCTGCCCTGGCCGGCAGCGCAACGGGCGGCGCTTCGCGAGGGCTTGTCAACCCAAGGGTTGTCGTCGTGAAGCACCAGCGCGTGCTGCATCTGTTCGACGGGGCGCGGTTGATCAAGAGCTATCGGATCGCCCTGGGCCGCTGCCCGGTGGGCGACAAGGTGTGCCAACGCGACGATCGCACCCCTTTGGGTAGGTTCTCTGTGTGCAGCAGGAACCGATCCAGCCTGTACCACCGCTTCTTGGGCATCAGCTACCCGAATGAGCGGGCAGTGCGACGCGGATTGGTCGAGGGATGGCTCTCCCTTGGTCAGGCCCAGGCCATCCGGACGGCCCTGAGACGCGGCCGCCCGCCCGACTGGACCACGCCCTTGGGCGGCGGGATCGGTCTGCACGGGGGCGGCAACGACCGCGACTGGACCGCGGGCTGCATCGCCTTGACCGACGAGATGATCGAGGAGCTGGACGCGATCCTTCGTTTGGGCGATCCGGTCGAGATCCTGCCGTGACTCCCCACAGGCCGTGCAAACGGCGCGACGCTTCTCGCGCCGCGCCCGACACCCGCTGGCGAGAGCGCCATTCGG
>CAYOGX010000291.1:2670-6137 GCA_964403235.1 uncultured Planctomycetales bacterium
CGACGCCGAGCGTGTAGGATATAGGGCGTCATGGCACTGGCTGCCCGAACGTTGCCCCAGCGGACGATGGCGGCGCTGATCGAGGCGTCCACGGCCATCAACTCGTCGCTCGACCTGCAAGCGACGCTGCAAGCGATCGTACGATCGGCCGCGTCGGTCATGAACGCCGAGGCGAGCAGCGTCTTGCTGTTGGACAACCGTCGGAACAAGCTGGTGTTCCTGGCGAGCGTCGGCGGCGGGGGGGAGGGGCTGCTCGGCGAGGAGTTCGATGCCGATCTGGGCATCGCCGGACAGGTCGCCGCCAGCGGTCAGCCCGTCCTCGTCGGCGACGTCCACAACCACGCAAGCTGGTTCGACGGCATCGACGATCGGAGCGACTTCGCGACCCGAGGCATGGTCGCTGCCCCGCTGATCCACCAGGACGAGATCATCGGCGTCGTCGAGGTGCTGAACCCGACCGGGCGAGAGAAGTTCGTCGAGCAGGATCTCGAGCTGATCCAGATCTTCGCGAATCTGGCCGCCAGCGGCGCGGTCAACGCACAGCGTCACGAGCGGCTCAAGCGCGAGAATCGCGGGTTGCTGGAGACGCTACAGGCACGAGATCAGATCATCGGTCAGAGCCAGGCCCTACGCGAGGTGATGGACCTGTGCCATCGGGTCGCCAAGAGCAACGCGACCGTGCTGCTGCTGGGCGAGACCGGGACGGGCAAGGAGCTCAACGCCAAGGCGATCCACAACGCGAGCCCGCGGGCCGACAAGCCGTGGGTGGCGATTAACTGCGCCGCCCTGCCCGAGACGTTGTTGGAGAGCGAGCTGTTCGGCCACGAGGCCGGCGCGTTCACCGGCGCGGTAGGGCGCAAGCTGGGGCGGTTCGAGGTGGCCGACGGCGGCACGCTGTTCCTCGACGAGATCGGCGACCTCTCGCCGGCGATCCAGATCAAGCTGCTCCGCGTGCTTCAGGAACGGGAGTTCGTTCGGGTTGGGGGGACCAAGACGGTGGCCTGCGACGTGCGGATCATCGCCGCGACGAACCGCGACCTGCAACAGGCCATCAAGGAGGGTGCGTTTCGCGAGGACCTCTATTACCGGCTGAACGTCTTCCCGATCCGGTTGCCGCCGCTTCGCGAACGACGGGAGGACATCCCGCTGCTGGTCAATCACTTCGTCGAGCGGGCGAGCGTCGAGCTGAACATGCCCCAGCCCACCGTCTCCGACGAGGCCACCGCGTTGCTGGCCAGCTACCACTGGCCGGGCAACATCCGCGAGCTCCAGAACGTCATCGAGCGGGCCGTCCTGATGGCCGACGGCAAGCCCATCGACGCCACGCACCTGCCGAGGGAGGTGGTGGGCGAGTCGGCCGGGCCCGTCGTCGCCAAGGGCGACGGCAGCCTGTGGGGCTACGAAAAGGCCATGATCGTCAAGGTGCTGCAAGAGAACAACTGGAACCAGTCCAAGGCCGCCCGCGCCTTGGGGATCAGCCGCGACAACCTCCGCTACCGAATCAAGAAGTTCAAGATCGAACGGCCGAAGTAGGGCGCGCGGGTCAGGTCTGCTATCATTGACCCGGTGACGACGGCGCCCGTTGCGGTTCGGTCCGTTCACCAACTGATGCCATGCCCGACGCTGACGAGCAATCCGTTCTGTTGGACACCGCCTGTCGCCTGGCGAGGACCGGAGGCGCGATCGCCGCGGGCCGCATCGGCCAGGCCGAGACCCGCCGCAAACCCGACCGGACCTTCATCACACAGGTCGACCTCGAGATCCAGGAGGCACTGCTCGAGGTGATCGGTGCCCGGTTCGGGCATCACGCCGTGCTGGTCGAAGAAGAGGTCGCCCATCCCGACCGTCATGCGCCGGTCGACCAGGCGGCGTACTGCTGGGTGATCGACCCGCTCGACGGCACGCGGAATTTCAGCCGCGCCCTGCCGGTCTTCTCGACGTCGGTGGCGGTGATGTGTGACGGGTACCCGATGGTCGGCGCGGTTTGTCACGCGACGACGGGGCAGGTCTTCGCGGCCTCGGTCGGGAACGGTTCGACGCTGGATGGCCGGCCGATCCGCGTTCGCGACGAGCCGCCCACGCGAGACACGATGGTCTTCATGCGAGGCAAGACCGGCGCCCCTGCGCTGCCGGTGATGCATCATTGGCTCGACCGATTCGCGTTTCGCAACATCGGCTCGGCGGCGCTGCACCTGGCCTTCGTCGCCGCCGGCGTCATCGACGCCGCATACCATCAACAGTGCAAGCTGTGGGACGTGGCGGCTGGATACCTCCTGGTGACCGAGGCCGGGGGCGCGATCACCTCGCCGACGGGCGAGCGCGTCTTCCCCCACACACCCGCAGACTACGCCGATGAGGACATCGGCTTCCTGGCGGCCGGACCCAACCTGCACGCCCACCTGCTGGCGGACGCGCGGGCCTGTTGATGACTCCGAGAAGCACCGGGAGGCGCCGGGCCGACGTTGCCTATTCGGCGTTGGCTCCCAGCGCGCGGGTGAGGCGCTCCAGCGCATCGGCCAGCCTTCGGCGTTGCGCGAGGATCACCTCAGGTTGCTTGGTGTAGTCGGTCAGCGTTTTGGAGATCGTCTTGGGGACGGTGCAGAGCGCGTCGGCCTGCCGGATGAGTGTCGCGGGCGGACGTTTGCCGGCCGGCAGGGCCTTGGCCCGGGCCACCAGCCGCGACAGCAGCGCCAGGTATTCGTAGTCCTCGATCCCGTCGCGAATCACCTCCAGCCGGACGCTCGACCACGGCGTCAGGTTGGGCCCCGGGTAGACGAGCAGCCCGTCGCCGTTGGTCTTGAAGCGCTTGTACGTGCCGTGATCCTTCGAGCGGATGGGCACGTCAGGGAAGTGCTTCCGGCCTTTGTCCGACCCGGGCGTGGGCAAGCCGTCCCACCAGCACATGCACCAGTACAGCACGCCCGTCGCGCCGTGCTGGCGGGCCTGCCAGAACAGCACGCGATGGTCGACGGACGGCTCGTCGATGAAGAAGTTCGCGTAGGGCGGTTTGGGTGAGCAGCAGACGTACGTCCACAGCGTATCGCCCGTCTTGGCGCGGTTCGTGTAGAACGCGTGGCTCAGCGCCGGCGTCAACGGGCACCAGATGTCGACCGACCCGACCAACTCCCGCGGGTTCCGATCGCCGATCGTCTGCATGATCGGGTAGTCCGGTGCGACTTGACGGACCTTGGCATAGGCCTGGCACAAGAACTCGTAGTGGTCGCGCCGGGGTTCGTCATACCCGTAGATGTAGACCTTGGACGGCAGCCCTTGCCGCTGCCATTCGTCGACGTGCCACTTGACCACGTCGGCCGCGATGTTCGGATCGCTGGCCGAGCCGGGTTTGCCGATCTGAGGCCCGGTGGGCAGCCGGAACGCACAGAACGAGTAGGGCGCGAAGTACTTGTCCGCCAGCGGGGCGACGAGCTTCTTCGTGCCGCTCATGTCGACCTTGAAGCCGCGCCCGG
>CAYOGX010000292.1:0-6115 GCA_964403235.1 uncultured Planctomycetales bacterium
CCGAATCGAGTATGCTGGTAGTGTGTTCATCCGCCGCCCAGGCAGATGCCCTGTCGACGGCGATGTTGGTCCTGGGTGCCGGGGCCGCCGACGAGCTGGCCCGGACGTTCGCGGACGTCCGCGTGCATTGTCTGTCGCCCGGCATCCAAACACGGGCGGGGGGGTACAAGGATGTGGAGGAGTCGTCCTCGAACGGATCGACCGAGGGGAAGTGAATCGAGAACGGCTGGTTGAGCCAAGATCAAACCACAGTGGGAGGCAAAGGTGGAGATGAGTGACGAGAGACATACGTTGGATCGACGATCGTTCATGAAGGAGTCGGCGGTGGCGTCGGCGGGCTTTGCGGCTGCGTTAGAGGCGTTCCAGGCCGAGCAGGCCATGGCGGCCGAGGCCGCGCCCAAGAAGATCGGCCGGCCGGTGAACGTCGCCGTGATCGGCAGCGGCAACATGGGCTGCGGCGATATGAGCCAGCTCCTCAAGACCCCGGGCGTGTTCCTCCGGGCCGTGTGCGACATCTGGCCGCCCAACCTCGAGGCCGCCCTCCAGATCGCCCGCGACGAGTTTGACGGGCCAGCGATCTTCAAGAACATCTATGAGGGCTACCGCACCGGCAAGGACAAGGACGACGCCCTCAAGGCCGCCAAGGCCGCCAAGGGCTACAGCGACTACCGCGAGATGCTCGACAAGGAGAAGGACGTCGAGGCCGTCCTCATCGCCCTGCCGCTCAACGCGCACTTCGACATCACCAGCGCCTGCATCCAGGCCGGCAAGCACATCTACGCCGAAAAGATGATGGCCCAGACCGTCGAGCAGTGTAAGCAGCTCGGCAAGCTGGCCAAGGACAGCGACAAGGTGATTCAGTTCGGCCACCAGCAGCACTGGAACGACTGGTACAAGCTGGGCGACAAGCTGATCCACAATGACAAGGTGTGCGGCAAGATGACGCACATTAAGGCCTGGTGGAACCGGAACAAGCCGTGGCGTCGCCCGGTCACCGACGACGAGAAGAAGCTGATCGACGCGAGCAAGTACGGCTACAAGGACGTCAATGAGCTGCGGAATTGGCGGCTGTTCTGGGCGACGTCGGGCGGTCTGATGGCCGAGCTCGCCTGCCACCAGATCGACGTGGCCAACTGGTACAGCGGCAGCGTGCCCGAGGCCGTGGTCGGCATGGGCGGGCTCGACTTCCGCAAGGAGGACTGGGGCGGCGACGTATTCGACAACGTCCAGTGCATCTTCCAGTACCCCGGCGGGCTGAAGGTGACGTACCAGTCGATCACGACCAACAGCTACGACGGCCAGGGCGAGCAGTTCATGGGCCCGGAGGGCACGGTCATCATCAGTCGCAAGGGCGGGTTCGTCTTCCGCGAGCCCAAGGCCCCTAAACTCCCCTGGGAGACGAAGGCCAAGGGCGCCAAGGATGCCAAGGGCCGAAAGGGCATCGCCATGAAGCCCGGCTCGACCGTCACCGAAGGCGGCGCGGGGCAGCAGAAGGGCAAGGCCCTGGGCGACGGCAAGAAGAAGAAGGACCCGTACCTCGACTACCGCCGCGCAATGGGCGCCTGGATCACGTGCGTCCGCGAGAACAAGCCGACCAAGGCGGGGTGGGAGATTGCCCTGAAGGCCGCCGTTCCCTGCATCATGGCCAACCAGGCCATGGCCAAGGGCGAACTGGTCAAGATCCCGCCGGATGCGTACCAGGTCTAGGCCCGATCAAACCGACCGGACAACGCCAACCCATCGAAGACCAAGGGCCCGTCCTGCTGGACGGGCCCTTTCTTCGCGCTTGGCGTGCGCAGGCGTCCAACGGTCCCATCCTGGCGGCGGGTTCCGTGCGGGCCGGCTGCGCGGATCGACCGACGCCCGGCGCGCGGAAACGGCTCGCGCCGCCCCGTCGGTAGGGCGGATGCGAGCCGTTCATTGATCGGATCGGCGGGCCCTGACGCCGCTACTGCCCGCGGATCGCGCCCTGGCCGCTTGCCGTCACGATGCTCTTCTTGTTGATCTGCCGCATCGTGTTGTAGTCAAGGGCCTTGACGTTCTCGCCCTGATAATGGCGGGCGTACAGCTCCTTGACGTACGTGAAGATCTGGCTCAACCCGGCAGCCACCTCGACCTCGCAGATCCCACCGCCCGGCGGGAACTCGATCCGGGTGACCGTCACGCCGCGGATGTGGGCGACGGTGTCGGCGCGGATCGTGTCGGACACGGCGACGAAGTCCTTGACGTACGTACGGCTGTCAATCCGCAGGCCCTTGATCTGCTCGGCCAGGTGGCGGTAGGCGTCGAGCTCGGCGGCACGCCTGGCCATCAGGGCGTCCTGAGCCCGGACCCCTTGCGGCGTGCCCGGATACCGGGCCGGCAGCGGCATCTCCACGTCGGGAATCGTTTCTGCCGGTTGCATCCTGGCAGGCGACTCGTGGACCTGGTCCTTCTGTTGGATCGTCTTGACGTCGTCCTGGCAGCCCACACCGACCACCATGACGACGCCCAACAACCCGAACCACACTATCCTTTTCATGAGACGGTCTCCTTCAACAAACGAACGGTCTGACGACGCAACGCCGCTCCTGCGACGCTTCGACTCGTTAGACACAACCGCGGGCCGGACGCTAGGCAACTTGCCGCCTATTTCTCGCGCTGGGCGAGCTTCAGCGGCTTGTTCTTGCGGTCCGTGATCCGCAGGCACATCTGCCAGTGGCTACCGCCGTTCAACACCTTCAGCAGGATCCGGTTCGCGCCCTTGTCCAGCCGCGTCTTGACCACGTCGGCGTCGACCGCGATCCCGCGATCCACCTTGTTGGCGTGGATCTTCTTACCGTTCAGCCAGCATACCACGTCGTCGTCGCTGCCGATCTTCAACAGCACGTTCCGGGCCTTATCCGACGTGACCTCCGCGTAGGCATAGCACGCGACGTTATCGGCTTCAGCGACCAGCTTCCGCAGGTCGAGAATGCCGTCGGCCGACGACGCGTGGATCTTCTTCCAGGTGTACTCCTTGCCGCCCGCCTTCGTTTTAGCGCCCAGGTCGACCTTGTCTTCCGGGAAGGCCTTTCCATCGAACATCTTCTTGTCGGGGCTGGGGAACGGCCCGGTCAGCCACCAGTGCGTGACGAACCCCGCCTCCCGGGCCAGGTCGACGTCCACACCCCACTTCTTGAGCGTCTCCAGGGCCGGTTTGGCGCGCCCCGAGTTGGGCACGATCGCGAGGGCGGCCTGGAGTGCCGCGATCCCGTCGGCCTTGCGGTCGTCCGGCAGCTTGACGCCGACGGCCAGCATGACCTCGGCCGCCTGCGTTTTGGCACCGCCCTTCGTCAGGAACGGGCGGACCGCATCGAACGACGAGGCGTCCGCCAGCCCGGCCAATCGGTCGAGGGCCGCCTTCTGCTCCTTGTCGCGCTTGGCCAGCTTGAGCGCCTCGTGGTAGATCCGCAGCGCATCGGCCCGCTTGTCCTTCTCCAGCTTGGTGGCGATCCGGATCATGCCCGACACGGCCGGTCCCGCCGACGGGCCCTTGGCGGCCGCCTCTTGCAGCACGCTCAGCGTGGCCGGGTCCGCCAAGCGGCGCAACCCCTCCACGGCCGCTTCCTTGATGTCCTTTTGGCTGCCCTTGTAGCCCTCGAGCAACAGGTCCTTGATCTTCGGATGCGTTCGGAACCCGAGCACCTTCAGCAGGGCGGCCTTCTGTAGTGGCGTCGCCTTGGCCACCGCGGCGACCATCGGCCCGGACGCGTCGTCGCTCAACTTGGTCA
Source organism: uncultured Planctomycetales bacterium (assembly GCA_964403235.1). Taxonomy (GTDB): domain Bacteria; phylum Planctomycetota; class Phycisphaerae; order UBA1845; family JAFGLZ01; genus JAFGLZ01. The sequence continues at coordinate 3,753 of CAYOGX010000292.1, forward strand.
TCGCGATCTCCGCCGCGTCGCGGTCCTTCCCGCTTTGCTTGTCGACGCCCTTGAGCAGTGCCGGCAGCGCAGCGGCCTTGCCGATCCCACCGAGCGCGTCGAACACCGCAACGCCAATGGCCTCGGGCTGATCGCGTTCCGCCAGCTTGCTCAGCGCCGCGACGCTGCCGGGGTCACGCCGATGACTGACCACCTTGATGAGCATGCCCCGGTACTCGTTGGTCAGCTTGTCGTTGTTGATCTGATCGTACAGCCAGGCCAGTCCGTTGGGGGCACGCAGCCGTTCCAGCGCATAGACGGCCGCGTCGCGCTCCGCGCCCTTCGGTTTGGCGAGGCTCGGCGCCAGCGCGGGCGCCGCGGTCTCGTCGCCAATCACGGCCAGACACCTCAACGCCGCGATCCGGACCGACTCCTCACCGGACCCCAACGCGGCGAGGGCGCCGGGCAGACCGGCCTTGTCCTTGCGATGGGTCAGGACATTGACCAGCGCCACCTGGGCGGCCGGGGGAACCGGCTTGACCCACTTGAACAGCGAGGGCTTCTCCTTGCTGCTTAGCAGCTTCACGACGGCCGTCGTGACCTCGGGCGAGGGCATGTCCTCGAGCGCCTGGGCCGCGGACCCACGAATGTCCGCATGGTCGGCGGTCTTGACGGTTTCCAGCAGTATCCCCGGTGCGTTCGGCTGACTCGCTTCGCCGATGCCCACCAACGCCGCGCACCGGTCTTGGACGGTCGTGTTCCACTTCAGGGCCGCCTCGAACACCACGCTGGCGGCATAGGGCCGACCGCTGGCCAGCAACGTCTCGCCCAGAACCAGCCAGGCCGCACGGGCCGCCCGACGCTGCGCGTCCGATCCGGCGGTCAGCAGCGGCCCGAGTACGTCCATCGCGAACGGATCCGCGATCCGGCTGATCGCCTCCATCGCGGCGATCCGGACCGATGCGTCGTCACTGGCGAGTTGTTTGGACAGCACCTTGACGGACCGGCGCTCCATTCGCGCGCCGATCGCGTTGATCAAACCGACGCGGAGCTTGGGGTCGGCCTTGTCCAGTGCCTCGTGAAGCGCGTCCAACGCCGCCGACGTCGGATTGCGACTCAGCGCCCACCGCGCCATTTCGGCGACGTCCTGGGCATCCATCGCCGTGACCAACGCGGGCACGCTCTCTTCTCGGCCCACGTAGCTCAACAACCGGCAGATGTACCCACGCGTCCGCTGCGGCAGGGCGGCGTTGCCGAGTTCGGCCGCCAGGACCTTGCACACGGCCTGCCGGTCGTACTCGCCGCCAAGTCGTCCGGTCGGGACGACGATGGCGTGGAGTGCCATCCTGGCGGCCTTGCCGACCGATCGGTTCTTGTGCCCGACGATTCCCAGCAACGACCTGATGGCTGGCGGGCCCATCTCGGTCAGCGCCGCCTTCGCCTTCTGTCGCGCCCCGGCCTCATCGCCGACCAGCAGTTTCATCTGTGCGTCGATCTCGGCCTGCCCCGCGAGGGTCGGGCCGGTCAGACCCAATATCACTGCCACCAGCGCTACCACCGCGATCCAACTCACTCCGGTCCGTTTCATCTGTCTTCTCCACCTCGTCTGGGGTTTGGGCTCGTCTGGAATTCCTATCTCGACCCACACGGCCAGCGCCGTGCTTGCCGGGCCTACAGATGCCACGGCGCCCGCATCGGCTTGCCGATCCACCGGGCGGCTTCCTCATCGCCGACGATCTGTTCGGTATCCGGGTCCCACCGAAGCGGGCGACCCATCCTCATGCTGATGATGCCGAGAAGACAGACCGTTACCGACCGGTGCCCGATCTCGACGTCGCAGATCGGCCGACGACGTTGCTCGACGCAATCCAACCAATCGTTGTGGTGACTGCTGCTCTTATACAGGTGCACGTCGTTGGGGCCCAGCTTCTCGTTCAGCAACGACTTGGGTTCGGCGTCGATGGCCCCACGCGTCACCCACACCCACCCCTCGGTCCCCTCGAACCGCGCCCCGCCTTGCGGTTGGTGGCTCCGGCAGATCAGCTTGACCCCGTTCGCATACGTATAGGTCACCTCGAAGGTGGTCGCCGTGTCATACAGCCCGTCTGCCGGAAACTCGCCGTGCCCGTCGATGTGGATCGGCCCGGTGCCGTCCATGCCCAGGCCCCATTGGGCGATGTCGTTGTGGTGGGCGCCCCAGTCGGTCATCTTGCCCCCGGAGTAGTCGTAGATCCAACGAAACTCGTAATGGCACCGTCGCGGCGTGTACGGCTTGTACGGGGCCGGGCCCAGCCAGAAGTTCCAGTCCAACCCCTCCGGCGGGTCGGTCTCCGGCTCCCATCCGCAGGTTGGACCGCCGCCGATGCCGGTGATGGCCGTGTGGA
>CAYOGX010000293.1:0-6110 GCA_964403235.1 uncultured Planctomycetales bacterium
CCCATGACCAACAACCCGGCCATCACCCAGATCTTCGAAAAACGTTCGCGCATGTTCGTTCTCCTTTGCGAATCCCCCCGGTGAATCATTCCCGACACAATACGCGTAGCGCGAGCGAGACGAGAAGCGTCCGATCAAGCCGCACGGATGTTGAACTTCCATTCAAACCGAGATTCCCCGTTCGGGTCTTGGGCGTGATTGTAGCCAAAACAGGCCGCTCGAATCAAACGGGCATCTCGCTTAGAGAAAAGGCGAATCACCACCTGACGTCAGTCATGTCCCAAGAATACGCGGTCGCCCTGATGAAGTTTGTGGGGGTCACCCCACCTTGCTCCGAGATCCTGGCGAGGTTCACCCCGTCGCTGCCTAGCGCCAGGGACGGTGGCAATCCCATGACCAACAACCCGGCCATCACCCAGATCTTCGAAAAACGTTCGCGCATGTCCGTTCTCCTTTACGAATCCCCCCGTGTGAATCACTCCCGCGATAACGCCCGTTGCGCGAGCGGGACGCGAACCGTGCAACCAGGCCGCACGGATGTTGAGCTTTCATTCAAACCGTGACTTGCCGTTCGCACAGCATTATACCCAAGACATGCCGTTGGAACAAGCCGGGAGTCGTGTTCCCCATTGTCAATCCTGCTGGCTGCCCCGTCCTGCAATCCTCTTCGCGTTCCACGAAGCGGGTCGAAGGATGGGGCACCCAAAGCGGTATCGCTCACTCGTCGACGGCCAACAGGGCGACGGCCAAGGCGGCCAGGTCGCCGATCGATTCGCCCAGGCCAGCCGGCACAACGCGACACCCCTGCCACGCGGGCATCAACGCCTCGGCGCGAACCACCGCCATGGCGGGGTCGAGCCATCGCGATCCCAACCGCAACCCCAGCGAACCGACGATGATGAGCTCGGGATTCAGACAGTCGATCAGGATCGCCAATCCTTGACCCAGCATTCGCCCGCTGGTTTCGATGATCTGACAGGCCAGCGGATCGCTTTCATCGGCGGCCTGTGCGACGTCGCGCGTGGTCAGGGCGTCGGGGGCGACCCGGTCGAGCGCGCTGGGCGGATGCGGCTCGGCCAGCACGGACCGGGCGAGCTCGGCGATGCCCCCGCCGCTACAGAACCCCTCGAACGACCCGGCCTTGCCGTAGCCGACGGGCCCGTCGTCGGCCAGGCGGATGTGACCGACCTCGCCGGCGAGGTCCTGTCGGCCTCGGTACAGCCGCCCGTCCAGGATCAGGCCAGCGCCCATGCCGGTCCCGGCGGTTAAGAAGATCAGGCTGCGATAGCCGCGTCCCGCGCCGAACCGCCATTCGGCCAGCGCCCCGGCGTTGGCGTCGTTCTCGAGCCGGGTGGGCAACCCCGTCGCTTCGCGGATGATCTGGACGACCGGCACATCATCCCAGCCGGGCAGATTGGGCGGGGAGAGCACCACGCCCTCGTCGGAGTTGAGCGGCCCGCCGCAACTAATGCCGGCCGCCGCGAGCTGCTCCCATCGGTAGTTTGCCTCATCAATCAGCTCGCGAGCGATTTGCACGGCCTGCTGCATCGTCGGTTCGGGCGGGCCCGTGCCGAACTGCCGTCGCGCCACGACCTGACCGTCCGGAGCGCCCACACACAGCGCCGTCTTTGTGCCACCGATGTCGAAGCCGAGTAGGAGCTGGTCCGATGCGCTCATGGGCCTGTCCATGTGATCGCGTTGCGCTCGTTTAGCGGGGCCGCGGCGGGGCTCAACAGAAACCGCTCATCCCCGCGTTCGGTCAAATGTCCGTGTATTCCGTCCGCGCGATGATCTCGTCCTGCAAGACCGGATCGAGGTGGACGAAGTAGTCACTATACCCGGCCACGCGGACGAGCAGATCACGATGCTCGTCGGGTCGGGCCTGGGCCGCCCGGAGCGTCTCGGCGTCCACGACGTTGACCTGCACCTCGAATCCGCCCAGGCGCATGGTCGTCTTGATCAGCTCGGCCAGCCGACGCCGGGCCGTCTCGTCCGCCAGGGCCGATCGCGTGAACTTCAGGTTCAACACCAGCCCGCCCAGCATCGGGGCGTGGTCCCACTTGGTGGTCGACTTGACGGCCGCCGTCGGTCCCCGCCGCTCGCGCCCCTGGGCCGGCCCCGCGCCGTCGGCGAAGGCCTGGCCCGCCAGCCGGCCGTCGGGCGTCGCGCCCGTCTCGGCACCCAGTCGGCCGTGCATGATCCAGCAGAACATGCCCGGGTAGTACGGATGGGTCCGTTCTCCGATACGGTGCCGGTCGCAGCAATCGCCGAAATGCCGCACCAGCTCCGCGGCCAGCGCGTCGGCCTCGTCGTCGTCGTTGCCGTACTTGGGCAGGCGGTTGATGATTTCCCGTTGGAGCGGTTCGTGGTTCCGAAAGTCGGCCCGCAGCACCGCCTCGAACTCGGCCAGCGTCAATCGGCGCTGCTCGTAGACGAGCTTCTTGATCGCGGTCAGTCCGTCGGTCAAGTTCGCCAGCCCGACGAAGCTGCACTCGACCCCGTTGTAGCGGGCACCCCCCGCATCGAAATCCAGACCGCGCTCCAGGCAGTCGTCCATCAGGCAGCTCTGGAGCGGCTGGCCGCCGTGCACGGCACGGTCGCGCCACGTCGCGTCCAGATCCCGCGCACAGCCCGCGACCCGATCGGCCAGGCGCTGCTTGTAGACGGTCAGTAGCTCGTCGAACGTCGCCGGCTCGGCCTGCGCGCCGCCGGCCACGTCGTCCATGATCTCGCGAAGCACACCAGCCGTGTTGTAGTACGGGCTGGCCACCCAGAGGTTGCTGTTGCCCGCCGTGGTGATCTCCACGCACGTGCTGTTGATGTACTGGCAGGCATCGGCGGGCGCAAAGCCGCGCTCCCGCAGCGCCGTGGTGATGACCCGATCGTTGAAGAGGGCCGGGCTCCCCAGCCCCGTCGCGATGACGTCGCAGCCATAGGCCAACAGCTCGTCCGGCGTGCCATCGTGCCAGCAGATGCCCACCGTCGGATAGGCCAGCCGCGTGTTCGCCGCCGCCCGGACGCACATGAACGACAGGTCGTTGGTGACGTCCCGCCCCTCGCCGTCGGTCCCGCCGACCAGCACCGACACCGCCAGCCCCTTCGGGCAGTAAGCGTTGATCTGAAGGTACAGACAGTCGAGCAGCTCCTGCGCCCGTTCAGGCGTGATTCGCCCGGCCACCAGGTCGGCTTGATAGTAGAACCACAGCGTCCGATCCAACCGCCCCGGCACGTTCAACCCGTGGTCCTCGCCGAACCACAGCGCGATGATACACAGATGGATGAGCTGGAGGGCCTCATGAAACGTCCGGGCCGGTTGGCTCGCGAGTCGCCGACACATCGCCGCCAGCTCGATCATGTTGTCGCGATCGGCATCGTCCACGCCCGCGACCTCAGCCTGCGCCTGGCATGCGTCGGCCACGCGATGAACGAAATCGCTGAACGCGTCCAGCGCGATCTCGCACGCGCGGTAGAAGACGTCCTTCTCGTCAGCGCGAGGATCGTCGGATCGAACCGCCGCCCGCCCTTCGGCCACCTCGCGCTTCAGCCCGGCGATCCCAAGCCGCAGCAGCTTAGCATGGTCAGCCTGGAAATGCCCGCTGTCGCCGCCCACGCGGGGTGCAATCTGCCCGCATACGTCTTCAGCCCAAGCCAATCGCTCTTGCTCAGCAGCGGTAGGCGGCCGGAAGTCGGGCCGACCGACGATCAGCTCGTCCGCCCATACCGCCAGCGGCAGCGTCCGAAGGATGTGCCCCACCCGCCGCGCCCGCCGGATTAGCCATTCCGACTCGTCCCGCGTCTGGGTCCACCACTCCGCCTCGGCGATCGTCTTGCCGAACGGATGCCCCGGCGCCATCTCCAGCACCCGCCGCCGAAGCCCCTCAACCCGCGAAGTGGCCGCACACGTCTCCATGGCCTGCCATTATAAACGGTAGGTCGCCCTCTGCCCGACCATCGAGCAACTCGCAGGGCACTTGCAGTCGATCGGGAATGGTGCGACCATGCGTGCCGGCGGGCGCGGCGGCCGGGGGTCGTTGCGACGCCGTGTCTGTAGGATCAGTGTGCGAACCGGGCCGAGTGCCCTTCCTCCGTCAGGGAGGATCCAAGGAGGACGCCATGACCACCGATGCCCCAGACCCGACGCAACCGAATCAGGGCCCCGCCGAGGGTGAGGCGGGCCAGCCGCCGTCGATCCGGCTGGAGCTGGATGCCTCGGGCGTCCAGTCGACCTACGCGAACATGTGCGCCGTCACGCCCATGCCGCTGGAGGTCATCCTGGACTTTGTACTGATGATGGGCCCGCCCGATCGGCAGCGAGCGCCGATCAAGGTGAACAGCCGGGTCGTGCTGAACTTTTTCTCGGCCAAGCAGCTCATGCTGGCGCTCCGCCGGGCGGTGGAACGGTACGAGGCGATGTACGGCGTGCTCGAGCTGGACCCCCGCAAGCGGCTGACGCCGACCGCCCGGGAGATGCTCATGCAACAGGCGGGGCCCGGGGCCGATAACGTCGCCGGTTCGACCGGGACCGATAACGGCGGCGACGGAAACGGCGATAAATCGGCGAACTGATTTGACACCGGCCCGAACCGAATCGTAGGTTTCATCTGGTGCCCTGCGCAGGCTGCGGACGCTGTGCGCGGGGCGGCTGGATGGTGGTCTGCGATGACAATCACACCCGTTCAAGGCAGCGTGGGGCTCCCGACGACCACATCATCGGCCTCCACGACACAAAGCGGGTCCCTATTATCGACCATGGGCCTGATAGACGTCTTCCAACCGTCCGACAGCACGTCGAACCTCTTCACCGCCAACAGCTACAACGACCTGGGCACAAGGGCCACGACCTCGGGGTTCACGCCCGTGACCACCCATACTGCGGGGGTGGCCACCAACCAGGTGGCCATGGCCTTGGCGGTGGCCCAGGCCTCCGATCGAGAGACCGAAGAGCGCACCGAGGTCCTCAACTCGGCCGTCGATCTGATCAAGTCCGGTGACAACGCCGAGGCCCGCAACATCGCACAGGGCCTGCTGGACAAAGACGGCCAAGACGCTTCGGCGGCACACATCATTGCGCGAAGCTACCTGGCCGAGAAGGACTACGACAAGGCGGAGCAGTACTTCGCCCGGGCGTCCACGCTGGCGCCGAGCAGCCAGCGTTTTGCCAGCGACCTGGCCAATGTCCGGCTGCTGACCAAGTCCGACGACGAGGCCATGGAAGAGGCCGCCCGGATGGTCCGTCAGCCCGAGCGTCGCCTGGACGGGATCCGACTGGCCGGATACATCGCCGACCGCAGCCCCGGCAACGCCGAGGCCCACATGATGCTCGGCGACGCGTTGCTCGACGAAGGCCTGGCCGTCGGGGCCGTCGCTAGCTATCGCAACGCCCTGGTCGCCGCGGACGAGGGCAACATCGAACAACTCGTCGAGCGGCTTCGCGCACTGGCCGCCAAGGCCCCCGACGTCGGCGTGACGCACTCGCTGCTCGGACAGGCGCTCCAGAAGCAGGGCAAGTACGACGAGGCCATGGTCGAGCTGAAGCGGGCGGCCGAAATCGCACCGACCAACATGTCCTACCACTACGCCGTCGCCTCGGTGTACGGCGCCAAGGGCAAAGAGGCGTTGGACGCCGGGCGGTCGCAAGAGGCGATTCGTCATTACGAGACGGCCACCGCGATGGACCCGAACTCGGGTGACCTCAAGTCGGGTCTGGCCCGCGCCCATGTGGCGATGTCAAAGTGGTGGTTGGCACGGGGCCTGGACAGCAAGGCCTTCGACGAGCTGAGCGCCGCCAGGGTCCATGCGCCATCGGGCGACGAGGCACTCAACAAGGATCTTGCCCGGTCATTTAATCTGTTGGGCGACCGGTATCGGCACAAGGACGACCTGGACTGGGCCATCAGCGCTTACCAGCGGGCGTACGATATCGATTCGACGAACTACGGCTATCGAAACGATCTGGCCAGCACGTGCGACGCCAAGGGCACCGAGTACTTCGATGCCCGCGAATACGAGAGCGCTGAGACCTACTACAAAAAGGCCGTCGACCTGTTCCCCGGCCGCGAGACCTACCAGACCCGTCTGCAAGCCGCCCACGACGCACAAACGTAGTAGAA
>CAYOGX010000294.1:0-6104 GCA_964403235.1 uncultured Planctomycetales bacterium
TCTCGGGCGGACAGCAACAGCGAGTCGCCATCGCTCGCGCCCTTATCGTCGACCCGCACATCATCCTCGCCGACGAGCCGACAGGTAATCTCGACAGGCGAAGTGGCCTCGAGGTCCTGGCGATCTTCGGTCGCCTGCATCGCGAGGGGCGCACGATCATCATGGTCACCCACGACGAAGGTGTTGCGGAACATGCCGACCGCATCATCATCCTCGAAGACGGCAGGATCACCGACGATCGTCCCGTCTCGGAACCACGACAGGCCGAGGGAGAGCTCGAGGAACTCCGTAGTGAGGAGCACGTCCGATGAGGCTATACCGGATCGCAGGTGAAGGTGCCCGTGCGCTCAGGGCGAACAAGCTCCGCACGTTCTTCATGATGGCCGGCACCATCGTCGGCGTCGCGGCGCTCACCGTCATCATGGCGATCGGAAAGGGCACCGAGAAGAAGGTAATGAAGCGGGTCCAGAACTTCGGACCCCGTGCCATGATGCTGATCGCCGGCGGCGGCAAGGACCTGCCGCCGCCCGACATGACCGTGACAACGCTCACGCTGGAGGACGCCCAGGCCGTTCGTCGCGAGATCGACGGCATCGACATCGTCTCGCCGATGGCCTGGCGCTTCCGGATGAACGTCAAGCACGAGGCGAACCAACGCCAGGCGGTGGTCTGGGGTGTCGAGCCTAGCTGGCACGAGGCCTGGAATTGGCACACCGTCGCGGGCGCGGGCATTGCCGGTCAGGACGTGGCCACGATGGCCCGCGTGTGCGTCATCGGACAGACCGTCAAGGAGGAGTTGTTCGGCGATGCGGATCCGATCGGTGGCCACCTCTATATCAACCAGGTCCGGCTGACCGTCAAGGGCGTCCTCGAAGGTCGAGGGACCAGCCCAATGGGAAGTGATTTCGATAACCGCGTGATCATCCCGATCACAACGGCCATGCGCCGCGTCATGAACGTGGACTACGTTGGCGCCATCCGCATCATCACGAAAGACCTCTCGCGAATGCCCGATCAGGCCGCGGCCATCCGCGCGCTGATCCACCGCCGCCACCACATCACGCCACCTGAGGAGGACGATTTCCGGATCATCACGGCGGCCATCGTCGCGGACCTTGCGCGAGGGACCTCCAAGACGCTTTCGATCCTACTGATCGCCCTGGCGGGCCTGAGCCTCCTCGTGGGAGGCGTTGTGTTGATGAACATCCTGCTCATCTCGGTGACGGAGCGAACCACGGAGATCGGCCTGAGGCGGGCGCTGGGTGCAACACGCCGGGACATCTTCGCGCAGTTCCTCACCGAATCCCTGGTCGTCTCGTTCGCGGGCATGCTGCTCGGCAGCCTGCTGGGATGGGGCCTGAGCGTCCTTCTGCCGAGGGCGTCGAAGCTCCCGGTGATCGTCTCCTGGGAGCCGTTTGCGTTGGCGCTCGGGTTCGCCCTCCTGGTCGGGACGTTCTTCGGGGTACAACCGGCCCGCCGCGCGGCGAGGTTGCATCCGGTGGAAGCGCTGAGATGAAGATCTCGAGGAACGCGCTCCTGTCGTGCGAGATCCTCGCCGCCCACAAGCTCCGTACGTTGCTCAGTGTCACTGGCATCGTCGTGGGGATCGGGGCCGTCATGGTCGTCTACTCCGCCGGGCGCGGCGCGGAGGAGCGTATCCTCGACCGCATCCGCGACATGGGCACGAACCTGATCGTCGTCAACGCCGGGCAGACACGCATTGTGGCCGGCCGACAGCGTCAGCTGGCCGTAGTTGCGACGCTCAAGCCGGATGATGCCGAAGCTATCGTCAAAGAATGCCCGTCGGTCGCGATGGCCGCTCCGGCCATCAGCAAGAAGCTCTCAGCCCGATGGGAATCCGAGAACACGAACACCAATGTGCTGGGCATGACAGCCGAGGGCTTCCACGTCCGAGGCGTGGTCGTCGCCGCCGGCCGATTCTTCACACCCGAAGAGAACCGCGCCAGGCGACGCGTGGCGGTTCTGGGGCCCACGGTCGTGGCGAACCTGTTCGGCCGGAAAGATCCGTTAGGGATGTCGTTTCGGATCAGCAGGATTCCGTTTCAAGTGATCGGTGTAACCGCAGCGAGGGGCCTGGATGCCAATGGTGTGGACCAGGACGATGTCATCATCGTGCCGTTAGGGACTGGCATGCGGCGTCTAGTCAACGTCACACACGTCGACACGATCTATGTCCAGGCCCGAAGTGCAGAGGTCCTTGATAGTGCTGAGAAGGAAATCCGAACCCTCTTGCGGCAACGCCATCGGTTGCGAAACAAGCCGGACGATTTCACCATCCAGAACCAGGCGACACTGCTTGTGGCACAACACCAGATCGCTCGCTCCACGACCCTTCTCATCGGTAGCGTGGCCGGGATATCCCTTCTCGTCGGCGGCGTCGGTATCCTGGCGGTCATGCTGATCTCGGTCCGGGAACGGACGCAGGAGATAGGCCTGCGCCGTGCGCTGGGCGCAGTCCGCCGGGACATCCGGAATCAGTTCCTGATCGAATCCGGGCTTCTGGCGGCTGCCGGCGGCCTTTTCGGCGTGCTCGCTGGTGTCGTGACCGCCTATGTGGCGTCATGGCTTGGCCATTGGTCAACCATCGTCTCCTGGCCGGTCGCTGGGATCGCGCTGATCTTCTCAGTGGCGGTGGGGCTCGTGTTCGGCGTCTATCCTGCCCAGCGCGCCGCCCAACTGGAGCCGATCCAAGCGCTTAGGGCTGAATAGACATACAAGAGAGTAAGACGTGCTTCTCCAGTCCGATTCGGTGTGATGGACGGCAGCTCCAGGTCGCCCGTCAGCTGCTCGTACTCGGATTTCTTGAGCTTCGGTGGAAGTTGCGCATTGCCTCGCGCGGGCCTATGCGACTGCCCCTTTGCTGGAAGTGTCAACGGCGCGCTCGTCGAACGGGATGGCGACCCGGGGATCCCAGTGCACCCTCCTACCGACACGTTGATGGCCTGACCAGGTCTGCTAACCGCGGAATCGCGATACGTCGTGACGAGATCCGAGGACTCCGAGGTGTCTATCTTGGCCAACAGGCCCTGCTCCACGTTGGCCGGCGTTCCGCACCCCATGATCCACCGTGTCGAGCTTAGACGCCAAAGGCCGCACGCCACTCGGAGCATGGGCTCTCAGCTGGAGGACCTCACGGCTTCGCTTGCCCAGAGAGGTTCTACCTCGGACCAGGCCGGTGGATTTGAACTACCCCAACATCGTTCTTCGAAGCAACTTAGCCATGGTCATTTCGCGGAGACAGTCGAAGGGAGTAGATCTTTCGAACCGAAGATGCTACCGCATAACCGTGAGCGGAGAAGCAGATTACGAATTCACGTGGTCCCGGCGATCAACCGAATTCTCCTGAACTCGGGGCGACTGGATTTGAACCAGCGACCTCTGCGTCCCGAACGCAGCGCTCTAGCCAGGCTGAGCTACGCCCCGTTTGTGTGTGGGACCGGCCGGCGACGATCGCCGGCGTCCGCATCGGGTTCCGGCCAACGGCATCGTCCCTGCCGGTGAGGACCGCGGAGCGACGTCTCGCGGGCCTTGATCCTGGGCCGCAAGATGACGCGTGCGCTTCGGCCCCATGGTTGGCCGGTGAAATGATCATAGGACACCGACGAACGAGTGTCAATCTCGGCCGCGTTGGCCATCGTCACCCAAGTCCGGACGATCTCGGTGTCCGGGCATGCCGCTGGGGCGGATTCAGAGCAACGGCGCCAACAGACGCTCGGCGTTGCGGTGCAGGATCAGGTGCCGATCCTCATCGGTGATGTCGGCCGACAGCAACGCACCGATCCCGTGGTGCGGATCGAACCAGGGCAGGTCCGTGCCGAACAGCATCCGGTCGGCGCCGGCCTCGGAGACGAACTTTTCGATCACGCCGCGATCGTCCAGGACGGCCGTCAGCTCGAGATAGACGTTCGGGAACTCCCGCGCCAACCGGACGGCCTGGTCCCAGGCGCCGTGGCAGGAATGGCCCATCAGCAGGGCCAGATTCGGGTACTGCTCGGCGATCCGGCGGACCTGCTCGGGCCCGTCGTATTGACTGTCCTGCCAGGTGTGCGCCAAGACGAGCAGCCTGCGCTCGTCGGCCAGTTCCCAGGCCGGGCGATACCGCTCGTCCGTCATCGGCACGAGGTGGTAGCTGCACAGGAACTTGATGCCGACGAACACATCGGGGCATTCGTCCATCAGCTTCAGGTCGGTCTTGATCTGATCGGGATAGGCACCGTTGACCGGCAGATACGCCCGCAGCCGATCGGGAAACTGCCGCACCGCCTCGATGGCCGGGCCGTGGCCCACGTCAGCCGAAAACAGCGACGCATGGTGCGCGAAAAGCAGCATCTTCACGCCGGCACTGTCCATCGTGCGAACCATATCGGCCGCGTCCGGCCGGGGGAAATAGATGCTGTGCCACACGCCCATATGACCGTGCATGTCATAGACGGGACATGACGCGCACCGCCCGTCCCGCCAGAACGCCTCGGCCAGCGGTGACGTGCCGATCATAGCCGCACCTCCCCCAACAACCGGTCGAGGTTGCCGGCCGCGATGGCCTGACGGTCGGCCGGGTCGATCTCGGCGTGACGGATCGCCATCATCATCCCGCCGGGATACTGCGCCGGGAACCCGCTGCCGTACAGCAGGCGGGAGGTCCCGTAGTCGGCCGACAACGCCTCGATCCCGCCGTCGAGCAGGTAGTCCGACAGGTCGATGTAGACGTGCTCGTAGTGGTCCAGCAGCGGCCGGAACCACCGATCCGCCCCCCAGCACCCGTGGTCCGACACGATACAGACCAGATCGCGCACCTCGGCCAGCAGATCGTACGCCGCCTGCCAACTGGTCCCCCGCGCCATCGACAGGATCAACGGGATCCGCCGCTCGACCATCACGTCGAACATCGAACCGAACACCTCCCGACGCAGCAGATAGCGGTGCGACTCGGGAAACACCCGCAGCCCGCGGATGCGAGCGTCCTTCATCTGCGCGACCAGATCAACCGGTTTGGGGAATTCAGGCAGACACATCGGCAGCAGCGTCCAGCAGCCGACCAGCCGATCGTGCGGCGCGATCTGCTCGGCCAGCATCCGGTTGCCGACCGTCGGCGCGTAGTCGTGCTGGGCGATGTGCCAGACCAGCGCGCGGTCGATGCCGTTGCGGTCCATCTCGGCCAGCAGGTCCCCCGCCGTGGGTGCGGGCCGGAGGATGCCCGTCACGGGTCGGCCGATGAAGGCATTGCAGTCGAAGAACGTCAGTTCGGTCTCAGCAGATCCCAACGGTGTCTCCCTGGCGGAGCTCGCGACGAGGAAACCGCGATGGCCGCCGGTTGTCCGACAGGTTATCATAAACGGCGGCGCCGATCACCGGCACGTGCTTAGCGTCTTTGCTGGGTGGCATGGGCAGGCTTCGCGAGGAACGAGCGAAGTTTGCCTGTGCGAACGCCCGTGCCACCCCACAAATGGACGCTAGACCCGTACGATGACCTGGATCCGCGCCCGTCAATGGCCGGATAGGAGACAGGACGCATGGCCCAGATCGACCCAACGATGGTTCGCGAGTACGACATCCGCGGCTACGCCATGCCCTCGCCCGGGCGGACGGTGAACCTGGACTCGACGGTGGCACGGCACATCGGGATGGCCCTGGGGTCGCGCCTACCCAGGGGCTCGACGGTCGTGGTCACGGCGGACGCCCGTCTGACCAGCCCGGATCTGCGGCGCGCGGTGGCCGAGGGCTACGCCCTCGTCGGCGTCAACGTCGTCACCGACAGCCAGCCTGTGCCCAGCGGCGTGATCAGTTGGTACGCGGGCCGACACAAGCTCGATGGGTCGTGTCAGGTCACCGGCTCGCACAACCCGCCCTACTTCAACGGCCTCAAGACAACCGAACGGGGCAACGCGCTGTTCGGGGCGCGACTGGCCACCATCGTCGACGTGATCCGCGACGAGGCATACCGCCGCGCCGCCAAGCCCGGCTCGATCCGGCAGGTCGACGTGGTCGGCCCCTTTGTCGAAATGCTGCTGGCCGCGTTCCCCGCGAAGCTGAAATGCCGCCACCGCATCATGCTGGACGCCGGTAACGGCCTGGGCGGCGTGCTC
>CAYOGX010000295.1:0-6098 GCA_964403235.1 uncultured Planctomycetales bacterium
GGCTGTAGCCCACCAGGAAGTACCGCTCGGACAGCGGCCACGGGGCCGTGTAGTACTCCTTGATGTTTCTGCCTTCGGCCTCGGGGAACGGGATCTCGGGCGTGATGCGGGTGATGGCCTGCTGGCCGTCGTTGCCGAGGTCCGGGTCGACGATGGCGATCGAGCCGCCGGCGATCGAGTGATGGGCCGATGCGGCAAACACGACCTTGCTCGTGCCCGGGATGGGCTGAATCTGAAACGTGCAGTGCGGGCTGGCCGTGGCATTGCCCCAAACGGCGACGGGGTTCGTGCCGTCGGGTCGCGTCGCCCACAGGTTTTGGTGGGTGACGGCGTCGCGGTCGATGTAGTCCCAGCGGCTGTAGAGGATCAGCCCGGTATTGCTGACCGTGGGGAACCACTCGTTGACGTCGTTGAGCGAGAGCGTGCGGATGTTGCTGCCGTCGGCGTCCATTCGGTGGAGCGTGTAGGCGTGCCACCGGCGGCTGAACTGCCCACCGAAGCAGCGGGCGTAGCCGCGACGGCGGGTCGAGCAGAACGCGATGCCCCCGTCGGGCAGGTAGGTGGGCATGACGTCGTCGTACGGGCCGCTGGTGAGCTGCCTTAGGCCCGTGCCGTCCACGTTGACCTCGTAGATGTGGTAGAAGCCATCGTCGCTCTTGTTGTCGAGCTTGTTGTAGTCGTACTTCCTGGCGCACTTGACGTAGCTAAAGACGATCCGCTTGGCGTCGTAGGACAGACGGGGTTCGAGGACGTTGCCTTCGGCCAACTTGCCGCCGAGGATGTCGCGTGCCGCGAGCGAACGGCCGGGATTCGCCAGGATGAAGATCCCTCCGCCGGGCCGCGCCCGCCACCCGTAGTACTGCATCACCAAATGGCTATACGACGTCGGCACGCGCTTGCAGAACAGCATCGGGCCGGAGGTCATCAGCGGATTCGCCAGGGCGATCCGACGCTTCAGCCAGCGGACGCGGACGTACAACGACCGCGCGTCCGCGAGGGCGGGCTTGCCACGCTCGAGCAGCGACGCGAGTCGATCGAACTGGGTCGCCTCGGCCGCGAGGAATCCGTCCGGTTGGTCTTCTCGCACGTCGGCCAGCAGCCGCCGCGCGTTTTCGAGCTGGCGGTTGATGGCGGCGACGTAGGAATCAGCCGTTTCGGCCAGCTTGTCCTGGCGGTGCCAATCGGTCTGAACCATGGTCGACAAGTCGAGTTCGAGGGGTTCGGTGGGGGCCTTGGCGGCCAGGTCGGGTGCCAGGTTCACGTCAAGGGGGGCTGTGGCCCGACGGAACGCCGCGGCAATGTGTTTCCGGAGTTGGGACATGCTGGCATCGCCGGTTCCTGAACCGAGCAGGCGCTGGAGCGTGGCGACGCCCCCGAGCCACTGACCGCGGTACGCGCCCAGGACAAGCCTCGGCAGCGGCACTGATTGGCCCGGCCCGATCGAGAGTTCATCCCCGACGGCCAGCTCGACGTGAAGGCGCCCATCCCGGCTGAGGTCGGCCCCGAACCGCCACGCCCCCGTCGGCGGCGTGGCCAGCACGATGCCGCTGGCGTCGGCGTCGTCGGCCACGACGAACAGGGGCAACGCGTCGCGATGGGTCAGACGGACCGGCTTGGCGATGATGGGCGTCAGCTCGCGCAGTTCGAGGCAGCGACCGAACCCGTGCACGCGGGGCAGGCGTGTCTTGGCGTTCGGATCGACCTTCATTTCATAGGACCAGCCGCCCTGGCCCTGTCTACTCGTCGAGAATCCCTTGGACGCCTGGTAGCGTTCCCCCCCAGCGAGCCCCGCATCCCCCAGTGCGTAGGTCACGACCGGGTCCCAACGGGTCGTGTCGCAGAAGATCCTGCCCCGCTTGTGGACGACGAAGCGAATGGCGTCGCCCTTGCGGACGTCGAGCGTGACGTCCGGCTCGACGCCGGTTGCGTCGTGGCCGTCGATGTCGGCCTGCCAGACGGTGCGTGCGTCGTGGTGGATGCTCAGGCGGACGCCGTCGCCGCCGCCCTTGTTGGTGTCAGCCTTGTAGACCCGGCCGGTGATCGTCACCCGCCCGTCGCGCGGCACGGTGAAGCGACGGACGCTCGGCGTGTTCGTGCCCGGATGATGCCAGTCCCTCCCCACCCGCGTCCAGTCGGGCCCTGTCCAGTACGTGGACCCGTACCAGACGTCGTTGCGGTAGGTCAGCTTTCGGTAGCGAGTGCCGTCTTGCCCGTCGGCGACGCGGAAATGCCAATCGGCCAGCCGGACCTCCTTGACGTTGGCGGTGGTTTTGCCGCGGTTGGTCAGTGTGCTCTCGACGAACAGAAGACCAAGCTGCGGCACCCAACGGTGCCGTTGGCGGATGGCCAGGCCCGTGGCCGCATCGGTGACGACGTGCTCGACGGTCGCGGAGCGACCGGGGTCGGCCTCGACCTGACGGATCAGCGCGTCGGCGGGCTCTTCGGCGAATTGGGACAACACCGTCGGCGTCCCGCGCCAGGCCGACGGCGCCTCGCCGGCACCCCACGCCGTCGCGAAACATCCAAGAGCACATGCGAAATGGACGATCAAGGTGGCGCTCCATCACCCCCCCCCGCGATCCCACGCGGACCACACCCTACGATACTCCGAAACCTGGATCGATGGAAATCCCGGCGGGCCCGTGGATCCCCGCAGCGTCCGGTCCCCGCATGGGCCGGCCGTACGCCACTGGATGACGTCGGGACCATCTGTTAGCATGTGGTGTAGGTCCCCACCGCCTACGCCACGGATCAGGAGTCTCCCTCATGCGAGCGCGAATTCCGAGCTTGGCCGTTGTGGTCTGGGTATCCTGCGGCGGATGCGGCACCGAAGACCTCGTCATGAACCTGCCGGGCGAATTCTGGATCGTGAGCCCGTGGGCCTGCGACGTCGTTCAGGACCCGCCTGCCGGGTCCACGGTCGTGGAGATCGATCCCGGCGGGCTGACCTACTGCCCGCCGCACGTGCGGGGCGACCGGGACTTCAAAGGCCACGGACCCTGCGTCAACCTCACCGCGGAGGTGTGCGCCAACACCGAGGCCAACACGCTTGAGGTCCATGTCTACATGCGGGCCGAGGAATGGCAGGACGGCCGGCCCAAGTCAGACCACACGACCGCCAGCGGCTGGAGCTGGTCCTGGGCGGTCCGCGCGCCGGACGGGATGCGGATGGTGGGCCTGGCTCAGGGCCAGGAGACCACGTTCTGGCATTCCTACGTCGATCGAGACCATCAGGACGACGTGTTCGCGTTTCCGGCGGTTCGGCTGGTCGGCATGCTCGTGTATACGGGCGACACGGGGGGCGACGACGCCGGTGTCGCCACGGGCGTCACCGTCCGATTCAACCCGGTTCGAGTGGTCGTCGTCGAGGAATAGCGGGTGCAACCCGTTGAGGCGTCTTGAGCATGATGCGGGTGGGCTTTTGGGGGACCGACTTGGCGGCGGCCCCGCCCGGGTCGCCCCCTTGTCCGTCGATGACGCCCCGGCCGGTAAGAGGGGCAGGCGAGGCCGGCTGTCAGGACGAGTGCCAGGACCGATGCGCTACAGGACAGTCGCATGTCGTTTTCCTTGAAATGGATCCTGAGGGATCGATGACATGGAACTTCGGCCATTGATCTGCCGGGAGATCCCGGTAAGCTGGGGACATTGATCTCGCCAGAGCCCTGAACGTCTGGCGAAGGGTATCCTCCCTGCCGCGCCGGATCAAGTGGATATACGCGGGGCTGCCGACCCGCGATGGGCGGTCAGCGGGATCTCGGCTTCGTCCAGGGGCTCGGAGCCGGCGGCCCCAGGCACCTTGGATAGAATGAGGCGGGAAGCGGAATGAGGAAATGGCGAATTTATTTTCGATTCGTGCTTGACACCATCTCGGTGTTGTGGCAGCATGACCATAGCGAGCGGTAGGGAGTAGGCAGTTCATGCAGTGCAGTTCGCGAGTCGCTGAGGCCAGGGAGGGAACGGGGAGCGCCAAGCACGGAGGGAGTGGGAGCGATCATCCGAGGCAACCACACTTCTCCCCAATACCTCAACGGTTCGATCAGATAGAGGACAGGTCTGTCTTAAGTCGGTCGCGGCGCTGAGCGCGCGCCGCTGGATGCGGAACCGTGCCTGTCCGCGCGGGACCTGCATGGCTGTATCTCATAGTGGTGCCTGGGATGTATGGCCACGAGGGACTAGGAGACACGTCGGCCGGAGCGGAATCGCTGAGCGTAACTTGACTTCTGAGCCACCGTCGGACGCGACCGGCGGCCAAGTGAGGATGAACGGATTAGGAGAGGAAGGGATCAGAGCACCTGGGAGACGGGCGAGAAGAGGGATAGGAGCCAGCAGAGTGGTAGGCAGAGGAAGAAAGTGAGGCAGGGGCAGGAAGAGGAAGGGGTGAGAGGCGAGAAGGACAGGGGAAAGAAGGCATCCAGGTAGGGGCGAGAAGCAAGAGGGGTAGGGGTAAGAAGCTACCTGGTAAGGGGTGAGAAGCCAGCGCGACTGGCCCGGCAGCCTCGGCTGCCGGGCCGCGTTTTTTTGGAGCACGTTGCGGCTCTAGAGGGCGGCACTGCACTCGGACACGTCCGGCCGCCGATCAATCCGGCAGTACGCGGTAGACCTCGTCGTGCTCTCGCGCGTGCTCGACCACCCGAACGCCGATGTTGTCACCGATCTTGGCCAATTCCACGGGCGCGTGCTCGATCTGCATCGATTCGACCTTCTGGGTGAAATCGGACGTGTGCCCGGCGATGTGGATCGTGTCGCCAACGCAAAGCTGCCCGTCGGTGATCTCGATGGCGGCGACGCTCGCCTTACCGAAGTAGTGGGTCACCTTTCCAATGAGCCGTTCGGACATGACTGAGCTCCTTATGCTGGGTGCAACGAATTGACCTGCGCATTATACTCTCGCCGAGTCTAACCTTCACGCTGCTACAAGTCACTCGGCGGAGGTACCGGTATGGCTTTGCGTTTGGGGTTCGTCGTGTTGGCGCTGACGACGCCGGTCATGGGCCAGACGGCCATGCGGATCAAAGACATCACGTGGCGGCTCGGCGCGCCGTTCCCCGAATTGCGAAAGGGCTGTTCGCTGGGGGCGTTTGAGGGCAAGCCGATCTCGGCCGGGGGCATGAGGCACCCGTGGCGGGAGTCGGAAACGACGTACCAGTACGATCCCAAGGCCGACAAGTGGCTCGCGCTGCCCGATCTGCCCAGGGGCCGGGTCTACATGGACGGCGTGACGCCGCCGGACGCCTTCTACGTTGTCGGCGGACGACGAGCGGGCCAGACGCTGGCCGAGGTGACCCGGTTGACCCGTCAGGACGGCCGGTGCCGATGGGCCGACGCAAAACCCATGTCGGTCGACCGCGGGTGGGCGGCCATGGACACGTGGAAGACGTGCATCATCGTCGCGGGCGGCAACGGGTTTCGGAAAGGCCAGCCGCCCTTCACCGAAAAGACCACCCGCCACGCCGTCGAGCTGTTCGACACGGCCCATCCCGAGAAGGGCTGGACGCGGCTGCCGGACATCCCCGGTCATCCGCGCGGCTGGGTGGCCGGCGCCGTCGTCGGCGACGCGTTCTACCTGTTCGGCGGGCTGTATTTCCGCACCGTCGAGGGCAAGCGCCAGAACCACCGGCTTGGCGAGACGCTGCGGGTCGACCTGAAGACCCGCACCTGGTCGCGCCGGGCCGACCTGCCCTACGCCCTGAGCGGCCACGACGCCGTCGGCTACGCCGACCGGTACGTCATCATCGTCGGCGGTGCGCCCGACTGGTCAGCCGAGCAGAACAAGGCCTATGGCCGCGTGCCCAACGAGTACTCGAACCGCGTCCTCGTCTACGACACCAAACGCGACCGGTTCGAGATGCTCCCGTCGCCCATGCCGCACGGCACGAACGACATCCGGGTCGTCCGCATTGGCCAAACGCTATACGCCCTCGGCGGCGAGAACGTTGACAAGACCACCAGCAACACGACGAAGTTCCTGCGGATCGGAAAGATCGTCACCGCGCCCGAGTAGGATCCGCCGTGCGGACCATTGTGACTGGCCTAAACAAGGGACGAATCCATGCTTTCAATAGCGGTGTGTGTCCTATCAACGTGTGTCACGGCTGAAC
>CAYOGX010000296.1:0-6093 GCA_964403235.1 uncultured Planctomycetales bacterium
CGGGGCAAGAGACGACGCTCCGCAGCGAATCGTCGCCACGCAGCCCGGACGTTCTCGGCGGATTCGGGAGGCATGATCTTGTCGAACCTGGCCTGCAAGATCTCACCGGCCTGTTTGTACTTCTTCTGGGGACCGTAGATCTGCTCGGGCTTCATCGCGATGTGGTCCCGGTTGATCGGTCGGACGATCAGCCCGAACGGGTCGATGTACATCAGCTCGCGCGGCAAGGAAGCGCGGTTACTGTAAAAGTGGTGCTGGTGCGCTGGGCTGCCGTAAGGAAACGTGACGGCCAGCGGCCACGGAAAATGCGCCGGGCACGTGCCCCCAAAGCAGCACCCGTTGAGAGTACACCCAAGTCGACCAAACGCCAAACCCCACATCACGCCCGGGGCCATCGCGTCCAGGAATAACCGGGCCGAATAACCCTTGACCCGCAGGTAGAAGAAGATGGCCGCCACCGCCGCGATGAAGCCACCGTAGAATTCCAGACCCCCCGCCGTCACGTCGAAGGCGGCCAACAGGCCCCTGCCCTTGAAGTGCGTGTCCCAGTAGTGCACCACGTAGAACAGCCGGGCGCCGAACACGCCGCAAATCAGCGACAGAAACCCCGCGTTCAGCACGATGTCCGGGTCGCAGCGGACCTTCTGCGCACGTCGCATGCTCGTGTAGATGCCCGTGAGAAACCCGATCATCAGCATCAGGCCGTAGCCCTTGATGGCGATCCCGTCTCCCCAGGGCGTGGGAATCGTAAAGAGCGTGGGTAGCATCAGATCCTCGCGTAACGAGAAGAAACCCGGTTCGGCCCCGCCCGGCCGGTCGCGCCTCCTAGTGCCGCTGCGCTATCCGGTTCCGTTCGTCGAGCACCACCACCCGGGGCCGATGATCCGCCAACTCCTCGCTCGTAAGGTAAGCGAAACCCAAGATGATCACCAGGTGCCCGACGTCAATCAGCCTGGCGGCCGCGCCGTTCATGCAAATCGTCCCACTGCCCGGTTCGCTGAGCTGAACGTAGGTCTCGAGCCGGGCGCCGTTGGTGATGTCGGCCACCAGGACGGCCTCACCCGGGACCAGCCCCACCGCCTCGCACAGCGCCCGGTCGATGCCGATGCTGCCGACATAGTCCGGGTCGGCCTGCGTCACGGTCGCCCGATGGACCTTGCTCTTGAGGACCTTAATCAACATGGGTGTGAACCCCGGCTGCCAACCAAAACAGCCAGTTTATCGCGCCGGCGCACCCAGGTCCACCACAATGTTGTCGATCAACCGGGCCTGCCCGATCCGAACCGCCGCCGCGATCATGACCGGGCCTGTGACGATCTCGACCGGCTCGAGCGAGTCGGGGCGGACGATCTCGACGTAGTCGATGGTGCAGGGCCCGGCCGCGTTGAGGGTCTGGCGGATCTGGGCGGTCAGTGCAGCCGTGTCGCGTTGGCCGTCGGCGATAGCTTGGCGCGCACCTTGCAGCGAGCGGTACAGCGACACCGCCTGCGTCCGCTGCTCGGTCGATAGATAGGTGTTGCGGCTGCTCATGGCCAGCCCGTCCGGTTCGCGGATCGTGGGACAGACCGCGATCTCGACGGGGATGTCCAAATCGCTGACCATCCTGCGGATAATGACGGCCTGTTGCCCGTCCTTCTGGCCGAAAAAGGCCACGTCCGGCTGCACGATGTTGAACAGCTTGCTGACCACCGTCGTCACGCCGTCGAAGTGCCCGGGCCGATGTCGTCCGCACAGCGGCTCGGTCAATCGGGCCACGCGGACGGTCGTCACGGCGTCCGGTTGGTAGATCTCCTCGACCGGCGGGGCGAAGACCAGATCCGCGCCAGCTACCCCGGACGCTGCCACGTCCGCCTCGAGCGTGCGGGGATAGGCCGCCAAGTCCTCGCCCGCGACGAACTGCGTCGGATTCACGAAGATGCTGACCACGACGCAGTCGCATCGCGCTCGCGCAGCACGGACCAACGACAGATGGCCCTCGTGAAGCGCGCCCATGGTCGGCACCAGCCCGATGCTGCGACCCGCGCGGCGCGCCTCGGCCACACGCTCGCGAACGGCAGCGATGGTGGGAACGACCTCGGGCTTGGCAGGTGGGGTCATGGCAGCTTCATCAGCAATTCACGCATCGTCAGGCCCAACACGGGATGCACGACCTCCGGGGCGATCTCACACAGCGGCTCGAGCACGAAGCGGCGTTCGTGCATCCGCGCGTGCGGCACGATCAGCCGTTCCGTCTCGATGACGGCATCGTCATAGAGCAGCAAGTCCAGGTCAAGCGTCCTGGGTCCCCACCGCTCGGCCCGCTCCCGCCCGAAGCGTCGCTCGATCGCCTGTAGGACATCCAACAGCTCGTGGGCGTCCAGCAAGGTGCGCAACCGAACCACCCCGTTGAGGTAATCTTCCTGTTTGGCCGGCCCGCCGACGGGCGCGGTCTCGATGAATCGACTGACCCGTTCGACCACCACGCCGGCCGTTTCACCCAAGGCCGCCAGCGCTCCCTGGACGTTGGCACGACGGTCCCCGAGATTCGACCCAAAGGCGACGTGGGCAACATGGTCAAGGTCGGTCGACGACATGGTGGGCACTCACAGATCGACACGGCTCGCGTTGCCGCAGCCGGTTGCCGACAGGAAACAGCTCATGTCAATTATCGTCTTCGATACTTGGGCTATCAGCTATTGTTTCCGCACGGCGACCTCACGCAGGACGGACGCCCTGAGGACCCTATCATTCTTCACAACAGAGGGTTATGCATGCGCGCGTTTCCTTATTCAAGTTGAGTGTAGATCGGGCGCGGACAAATATACTTTCGAGCCGTCCAGTTTAGTAAGGACAAGGCATCGCTGCAAGTCAATTGCGCACAGTGCACTATGCGCTGGTGTCTCCGCATAACTTGCGGGGCCGCCGTTGGGGCAGCCAAGTGTCCCGGGCTCGCACCGACTCAGGTGGGCGTCCCGTGGGCGAGGGGGAAATCGCCTGGAGGGTAAGACCCGGCACGGCGTGGCCTGCGGCGGAGGTGCTTGAAGGGGCGGATAAAGGGCTGGTAAACGAAGTTCCGCACGATTTTCCTGCCGACCTGATAGACCCCGAAGGCCAACGGCGTGAACCAGGGCCGGTCGATGCATCTGCGGACCAGGGGATGCGTGGCGAAATCGATCAGTCGATGTGCGACCCGGCTCGGCAGACCCCCGTTGCGGAGGTGGAGGATCGCCCTGAGCCAAACGGCCAGGTAGTCGTGTCGGGCGAACTGGAGGCTCCCGGTGTAGGTGTGGTGGTAGGCATCGTCGTCGCGTTCCTGGATAAGCCCGTCGGCCCGGGCGCGCTGGTACAACGGCGTGCCGGGGTAGAACATCAGCGGGAACACGCGGAGCGTCGCTGGCCCCCTGTGATGCGAGGCGATGAAGCGCATCGTCTCGATGACGTTCTGCTCGGGCTCGTACGGATTGCTCACGAGGTAGTGGTACTCGGCCGGGACCCGGTAGCGATGGAACAGCTCGATGCTGCGAACGATGTTGACGATTGGGGTCGGGCGGTTGTAGATGTTCTCTAGCGTGTCGGGGCTGGCGCTCTCGATGCCCATGCTGATCAGTGCGATCGGGAGCCTTGCCAACGAACGGATCTTGGCCTTCGTGACCGTATTGGGAAACGCGTCCAACTCGAGCGGCAGATTGACGCGCCGCTCGTATTTGGCGGCGAACTCGGCGATTTCGTCTTCGCTGCGAACGAAGAACAGGTCGTCCACGATGTTGACCGCCTCGATCGTGCCAAAGCGCTCGCACGCCGACTGGATTTCGTCCAGAACGTTCTCCACGGACCGCAGGCGGACCCAGGGGCCCTTTCCCTTATAGATCCGCCGCCAGGCGGTGCTGTTGCAGAAGGCGCACCGGTTCGGGCACCCGCGCGTGGTCAGGACTCGCAGTCGGTACAGCGCGCCGCGGAGGTTCTCCGGTCGGGCCGGCACGAGCTTGTCCCCCCCAACCACCCAATGTGTCGTCACGTCATAATCGGGGAAGGGCAGATCGTCCAAGTTCCGTTCCAGCCGCGGTACCGGATTGCAGATCCGCCTGGTGGCGCCGAACGGTCCGCCGGCGCGGAACCCCAGACCAGCGATGTCCCTGGGGTCTTTGTCGACCTCGAGTCGGTCGGCAAGCGTCAGCATCGGCCCCTCGCCCTCGCCAATGCAGACGATGTCGGCCAGCTCCAACGATTCGTCGGGCGCAACGGTGGGGTGCGTCCCGCCCCAGACAACGGGCGCCCTGACGCCCGCCTGACGGAGCCCACGCGTCAACGCGCAGGCCCGCCGGAAGGTGTTCGTCATCACGCCCATGCCGACCAGATCGCGGTCCCAAAGGCGCTCGACGAAGTCCTCCATCAGCGATTCGCTGAAATCCACCTTGGCCGTGTCGCGCTTGGAGCTCATGAACAACATCTGGACATCGTGGCCGGCAGCCTTGAGACACGCCGACACGTACCGCAGACCCAATGCAATCGGATGCGCATATGTCGAAACGAGGGCGATTCTCATGTTGATCCCTCCGGGCGCGCCTTGCGACGCGCCGTGCGGGACTTGATTGGATGCCGCCGATTCCGATGCACTCCGCCAAGAAGATGTCGGTCGCAATACCGCCTGGCCCTTGCCTGGCCTCGCCGCCACGGCTCGGACCCGTACGAGGTGGTCAATCCAGTGGTGATGTGCTTACGTCAGTAAGAGTCAACCACCTACTATGAATACCATGGCAGGCGCCGGTGTCAAGACCCTGTTGGGCGATCAGGTAGATGCATCGAACCGATCTGTTCGGGCCTTTCGGCATCGTCCTACCGGTGATACCTTACGCCGTGCACGGGCAGCGAGAACCCGTCCGTCGACCGCGCATCGCACCGAGGACGCGCCGGCATCGACTTCGGTTCGGGCGTTCAGTTGTGGCAGTACACGTGGTAGGAGCATTTGCGTCATGAAGATCGGCATCAGTTCGTGGAGTTATCGCAAGGCCGTCGAGTCGGACCGAATGGACTTCATCGGTTTCGTGGACGAGGTGGCGCGACAAGGCGCCCAGGGCCTCGAGATCGCCAACTGGCACCTGCCGGGCGAGGACAAGGCCGCGGCGCTGAAACACATCGTCGACCACGTGCAGCGGAGCGGGCTGGGCGTCTCTGCCCTGATCGCCGGCAACGACTTCGCCCTCCCCGCGATCGCCGATCGGTCCGCACAGGTGGCCGCAACGACCGGCTGGGTCCGCATGGCCGCCGATGTCGGCATCGAGCGGGTCAACGTCTTCACCGGCTATCACACCGACGGGCAAGACCCCGAGACGGAGTGCGCCCGTGTGGTCGACTGCTTCTGCGAGGTCGTCCCCGAGGCCGAGAAACGCGGCGTCGTGCTCTGTCTTGAAAACCACAGCACCGTCCACCCCGACGCCGATGGTCTGCTGGCCATCATCCGCCAGGTCGGCAGCGACTGTCTGCGGACCAACCCGGACCCGACCAATTTCGTCGCCGGATTCGACCAGCTCGACGACGCCGCCCGCGAGCGGATCTACACCGAGACCGCCAAGATCGCGCCGCTGGCCGCCAACGCGCACCTGAAGATCAACACCTTCACGCCCGACGGCCAGGCCGAGTTCGTCGACGTCGCCCGCATCATCGAGATCTACCGCCAGGTCGGCTATGACGGCTTCATCGTGCTCGAGTACTGGGGCAACGATGAACCTGAGGACCCGAACGCCAAGGGCGTAACGCTGTTGAAGAAGGTGCTGGCCTGAACCCCGCAGGGCCGGCGCTGCCGTCCGTCTTCGGCTAAGCGGCCCTTCGAATCACCGCGCCCAGTCCGAGCAACAGCAGGACGACGGCGGCAAACGGCTCGACACCACCACCGCCACACTTGCACGTGGCCTTGACCAGATAGTCCCCGTCCATCGTCAGGTACAGCACCTCGTTGGTGTCAGTGACGATCTGGTAAGCCGGATCCCCCGAATCATTGGGTCCCTTGACGGTCCATTTCTTGAAGGACTTGTTGCCGCACGGCACGACGCCGTCGAGGACGATGGCCGTCCCATGCGTATATTGTCGATTATTCCCGCCACCGGGGTGGGCCAGGTT
>CAYOGX010000297.1:0-6067 GCA_964403235.1 uncultured Planctomycetales bacterium
TATGCGCATTCCTCTGAAGAGGTGGGCCACCCAACCTTCTCATCTGTTCAAACATCTCTGCAAGTAGCTTAGAGACTCGCCGTGCCGCACCAGCCGTTCTACGGCTGGGTGGCAGATCCTATTGCCCGGGAATAACCGCCCCTTCGGTCGAGAAATCGTCGAACGTGATATGCGCCCAGTGGCGCTGCTTCCGGTCGACGATGCGGAGGTAGACCTTTTGGCCAACGTAGGCGCTCACGTCCCAGTTGACTCGCCGCAGCATCGGGCCGTTCGTACCGCCGGCGCGCATCAGCTCCTTTCCGTCGTCGGTGCACAGGGCGACATAGGTCTGGGGGCTGTCGCCCCCGCCGACGAGAAACGACATGGCCCTGCCTCTCAGCACGAAGGTGGGCGACTGGATGACGCCCGTCATCGTATCGTCGCCGTCGCGTCCGCCTGAACGCTCCACCGTCGAGACGTGGTACTTGCCCTGCTTGTTGAAGGGCATGTGCTTCCAGCGCGGCAGCGACTCGAGATCGCTGACGACCAGATCGAGCTCGCCCTCGACGACCTTCCAGCCCTGCAGATCGCCGCTTTCGAAATCGAACCGAAGGCTGCCGACCGGCTTGGCGTGGTCATAAGGGAGCGGCTTGCCGTACGACCGCGGCCGGTGGGCGGACGCGCTGCGCGGCGTGAAGCGGCAGTCGAAGCGAACGAGGTAGAGGTCGCCGTCGGCGCGGGCATGACCTATCCCCCAGCGGATTCCCTCGCCGATGATGTCGTTGTGGAAGTCGTCGCCTCGGTACGCGCCGGG
Organism: uncultured Planctomycetales bacterium; assembly: GCA_964403235.1. Taxonomy (GTDB): domain Bacteria; phylum Planctomycetota; class Phycisphaerae; order UBA1845; family JAFGLZ01; genus JAFGLZ01. The sequence goes on from CAYOGX010000297.1 coordinate 794, forward strand.
CGCACGGGGGGCGTGCGACACGGGATTGCGTTCTTCAAAGTGAATGCCGTCGGGGGCGAAGTAGATCCTTTTCGGCCCGGCCGCGGTGGCCATGGAGGCCACGCCCGCACCGTGCGGCCAGACCAGGACCTCGTGCCCGGCGTGCAGCGGGCCGGCCTGGTGTTTTCGATACGGCCCGGCGGGTCTTTCGGCGATGGCCACGCCCATCCTCGTCTCGCCGGGCGTGTGGTTCATCTGGCGTCCCTTGTAGTAGAGCCAATACTTGCCGTCACGAACGACGAGGCTCGCGTCGTCGACCCGCATGCTGTCGAAATCGTCGGGGTCGTCGCTGGGGGTGAGCACTGGATTGGCCCCGCGTCTCTTCCATGGACCGTCGGGCGATGCGGACACGGCCAGGCCGATGGCGGTCTTCGTATCCGCGTCGAACGGTCGCGGCACGCCGGTGTAAAACAGGTAGTACCTGCCCTCGGCTGCGAGGATGTTCGGCGTGAACACCCCGTGCTCGTCCCACGCGCCCTTACCGCCCTTGCCGACGGCCAGGCCTCGCTCGGCCCAGGTCTTCCCGTCCGTTGACGTGGCGTAGTAGACATCCGCCGAGTAGCCGCTGGGATAGCCCCACACGCCCGGACGCTTGGTGACCTTCGAGTACCAGAGGCAGTAGGCCCGGCCCACCTTGATCACGTCGCTCGGGTCGCGACGCGTCACGCCCTTCTCGTGGACCAGAGCGGTCGCGTACGCGAAGTCGCGCGGATACGGTCCGCCGCCGTCGGCTGGCTTCGGCTTCTGCCAGCGCAACGCGTCGGGGCGGCGCGGCCCGTCGTCGAAGAACCGGGCGCCCCGCCCGATCGTGTCATAGTCGCCCAGATCTTGCCGCGCCCGTTCGATCAGCTTGCCCAGTCTCGCCACGACGTCCGGGTGCTCGCCCGCCACGCTGCGCTTCTCCGAGACATCGCTCCTCAGATCATAGAGTTCGAGCTGTTCAACGCCGTCGATCATGCGGCCGTACCACAAGGTCCACGGGGGTCGAGCAGGCCTGGGCAAGACCAGCTTCCACTTGCCCTGCCGCACCGCTTGGAGGTGCGTGTACGCGTAGTAGAAGAACGTGTCGCGAGGGCCCTGGTCGGTCCGCCCCGACCAGAAGGGCATCATGTCGACCCCGTCGATGACGCGGTCCTTGGGCATCTCGGCGCCGGCCAGCCTCGCCAGCGTCGGGAACAAATCCATCGTCGTGACGATCTCGTCGCTGACGCGCCCGCCAGGGATCCTTCCCGGCCAGCGGACGATCCCCGGAACGCGGAGGCCCCCTTCCCACGTGTTCATCTTGAAGCCGCGCAGCGGATAGGCGCTGCCACCGTGATCGCCTATCTGTGCCTCGACCCACGGGCCGTTGTCGGACGTGAACAAGACAAGCGTGTCGTCGTCGATGTCCAGCTCCTTCAGCGTGTCGAGGATGCGGCCGACGCTGTGGTCGAGTTCTTCGACGGCGTCGCCATAGAGTCCCCGCTTCGACCTGCCGCGGAACGGCTTCGACGCGCCGAGCGCGACGTGAACCATGTTGTACGGCACGTAAGCGAAGAACGGCCGGTCCCTGTGTTGCCGGATAAACCGGATCGCCTCGTCGGTGGTCCGCCTGGTCAAGGTGTCTATCGATGCCGGGCGTTCGATCACCTCGCCATTGCGATAGAGCTCCGTGATGAATCGCTTGGGGTCGGCCTTGCGCGTAAATCCGTTGTGTTGAGGCGTGCCGAAGAAGGTGTCGAAGCCCTGCGCATTTGGCATGAGTGCCTTCTTGTATGGACCGGTTCCCGGCCCGTTCTTGTTCTGTCCGCTGCCGGCCAGATGCCACTTGCCGAAACAGCCCGTGGCGTATCCTGCGCCCCGGAGCACCTCGGCGATGGTGATTTCGTTCGGGTGCAGGACACTGTGGTCGTGCTTCCTGTTTCCCGGCTCGCCGCAGCGGATCGGATAGCAGCCGGTCATGATGGCTGCACGTGACGGGCCGCACACGACCTGGGCATAGAAGCTGGTGAAGCGAATCCCCTCTCCTGCCATCCGGTCCAGTCGCGGGGTCTTGATCAGGTCGGATCCGTAGCAGCCCAGGTCGTTGTACCCCAGGTCATCGACGAAGACGATGATGAAGTTCGGCCTCCCCTGTCGCGTGGGGGCGCCGGCCGACAGGGACGATGCGGAAAGCATGACCACAAGCAGTGACACGGTGACCCTATTCGTCGCGGACATCATTCGGAGTGGCCCTCAATCGATCCTCTGTTCTTCGACGGCAGACGCCCGTTGTGTCGTGCAGATGACCCGGAAGCCGACGTTGTAGACTCGCTGCCAGGCGGGATAGCTCAGACGAAAGGCCGACCGGCACCGCTTGGGACGGTCGTACCAGGATCCGCCGCGAACGACCTTCTGGCCGTCCGCCGAAGGCTCGTCTCGTCCGTCGTCGGGACGATAGGGATACGGTCGATACGCGGTCCGGGTCCACTCGCAGGCGTTGCCGTGCATGTCGGACAGCCCCCACGCGTTCGGCAGGTACCTGCCGACGCGCGTGGTGACCAGGGCGCCGTCGTCGACCGAAGCCACCTTCAGCATCCAGTCCGGCTGCATCTTGTAGAGCGTGCCGCGGTTCCGTGCATCCTCGGCGAATCGGGTCAAGGTGGCGTCGGCCATGTTGCCGTAGCGGGCAAAATCGGTGTCCACGTCCCCATAGCACAGGAGCGTGGCCGTGCCCGCTCGGCAGGCATATTCCCATTGGGCTTCGCTGGGCAGCGTGGAGTGCTCGCCGGTGCGGTCCGAGAGCCATCGGCAGAAGGCCATCGCACGGTCCCACGAGATGCGGACGACCGGCTGGTTCGGCTGATTGACGGGGTATCCGCGGACTTCCATGTTCGTGTTGAGCTGGTTGATGTACCGGCTGTCGTGCTCGGGATCGAACAGCGCATACTGACGGTTGGTCACCTCGCAGCAACTCATCCAGAACGGGCGGTCGATGCGAACCCGCGTCGCCGGGCGCTCATCCGCCTCGCCCCGAGGATCGCCCATGACGAACCCGCCCGGGGGAATCAGCACCATGGCCATGTCCACGCCATCGGCCAGGTGGATCGTGCGGCGGGTTCGCGGTCCGGCGGCCGTCTGGCGGCGTTTGGCCTCGCCGGGCTCACAGGGCCAGCCGGGGCACTTGGGAGCCGAATCGGCCGGCGGGAAGGGCTCGGGCATTACCGGCTTGACGGGTCGGCGAGCGACCTGGGGGATGGCCTCCGGATCTTCGTCGACGTTGGCGTACCGCTTCAGCAGCTCCCGCCGTCGCCTCGCACCGTCGAACGGGATCGGCAAGGCGTCGCCCCACGTGCCATGACAGGGCACGTTCAGATCGATCCAAGTCACCAGCCGGTCCCATGATTCCTCGTCCATCCGTATGTTGTGGTGCCCCTTGGCGAGCATCTGGATCAGTTCACTGGTGTTCGCGTGATACTCGGCGGGGACCGACAGTTGGTAGTCACTTTCCAGTCCCGGTCGGCGGACGTATGGATGCAGCGCTTCGTAGGCGGGTGTGTAGCGCATGGTAATCGTCTTGCGACGTCGGCTTCGCATCAGTTCGGCCGAGTACGGGGGCTGATGCCGTTGGGACCACCACGCCGGCACGTTCACCAGCCGGCCGCGGTAGTGCGCGACATGCACCGACGCGCGGAGGTCGGGAATTGTCCGCCCCTGCAGTTGCGGCTTGCCGTTGTGGCAGTCCACACAATACTTGTCGAGCACCGGTTGGACCTCGCGCTCGAAGTCGAAGCCTCGCGCAGGTCCGTACCAGGGCCTCAGTTCCGCCGGGTTGCGCGTCGCGCCCGAACTTGCGGAACCCAGCGGCGTTGTATTGGGATGCTCGTGACACCCCACGCACGAGCGGACCTCGCCCGGCATGACGGTGAACCAGCTCCGCATCACCTGCAAGGCCCGGCCGTCGGCATCGAGCGGCTCCACGGCGATGGGCGTGTTGGCGGGGACGCGGAAAAGCGCCGATCCGTCAGACTCGATCTCGGTCGTGCCGAGGATCCGCATCACGTCCCAAGGCCCGTCGATGCCGATCTTGCTCCAGCCGGTCAGGCCGCGGTAGCCGAAATGATACGAGTAAACGCGCAGCGCCTTGACCGTGCCTCGGGGCACACCCGTTAGCCCGGGTCCGGCGTAGACGTCTTGGAGGTAGACCACGCCGTCGGTCCGCCCGAGGTCAACGCGCTCCGCGACGACCGGGGGCCTGGGGGTCCTGCGAAACGGCACCGGCTCGAGCAAGGCGTAGCCTGGTTCCTCATGGATCAACAGCATGTTGTCGAAGACGTCAACCAGGTAGATGCTCCACTGGGACTCCGGCGCAGGCTTGGCCGAGACCAGGAAGTACTTCCCGTTCAGAGCAACCGGATGCACGAACTTCGGCCAACTGTCGTTCACCAACGCGTCCCGGATGATCGGCTCGACCGCCTTGCCGTATCCGGGTATCCGCTGCACGACACCGTCGGCGGCGTGGCGTCCCCAGGCCACGTCGAAGATCACCAGCTCGCCCACCCGGTGGTCGCCGTGGTGCCCCGAGACGATGCCCACGATCCGGGTCGGGTGTCCGGGGATCGGCCGGGCGAAGTAGACGGCGTTCGGCCAATACGAATTGCTCCCGTAGTAGCACCGCTGGCCCGTGCCGTCCGGGTTCATCTCAAAGAGCAGGTGAGCGAAGATGTGGGATATGTTCGTGTATTCCCAGCGGTTGTAGAGCACCTGCCCGGTGTTCAGCACGGTCGGGCAGCAGTTGTCGTCCTGGTCGAAGGTGAGCTGACGGACGTTTTCGCCGTCGGGGTCCATGACGTAAAGCCCGGCCACGTTGTGCAGGCCGTTCCAACACGGGACTGCCTGGTAGCTGGCGGTGGAGCAGAAGATGATCCTTCCGTTCGGGAGGTAACACGCGTCGTAGTTGTCGACGTCAGGCTGGTCGTCCGGCGAGACCCGGCGGAGCCCGGCGCCGTCGGCGCGTATCTCGAAGACTTGCCAGCGACCGTCCTGGGGCATGGTGAGCAGCAGGCGGTCTGCGTCGAAGTGCAGATCCACGTTGCCGACAAAACGATCGTCCGGCGGCCTGAACAGCGTGGTCAGCTTTCCGGACGGACGCACCGGCGACAGAACCGCGATCTCGTTGTCGTATCCGGTCTGCTCGACGCTGAACGTGCTGTAGTGGTTCACGGGCAGCCCGATGGACTTGCCATAGGGGAACCTACGGTAGGCGCGTCGGCGTCC